>JAYVOS010000058.1:0-2567 GCA_043757775.1 Chloracidobacterium sp.
ATGTTAATTTGGGTCACAAGGCACATCTTTCATCTGCTTTTGTCTTAACAGGTTACGGAATGGAACATCATGTAACACTTAAATACAAACCGAGCATAATCGCAGACGATCTGATCGATGCTGCTAAACAAATAATCAACAGGGATTGATCTAATTTCGTCCGAAATCATCTTCTAGCCGGACAATGTCGTCCTCGCCAAAATAATCGCCTGTCTGTGTCTCGATAAAAACGAGCAACTCAATATCGTGAGGATTCTCGACCCGATGAGCTGTTTCGCAGGCAATATCAATGGCTTCGCCGGTATTGACTAGTTTTTCAACACCGTTTAATGTTACTTTAGCAGTGCCGCTGACGACGAACCAATGTTCGGCACGGCGGGAATGCTGCTGATAGCTCAGCCGCTTTCCGGGCAACACTTCGATTCGCTTAACTTTATAATTATTGCCTTCGTCAAGGACAGTGAAACTGCCCCAAGGACGCACATCGTAAACCGGTGAATTGTTGTCAGTTTTTTCCATATTGCTGATCGGCTAATATGCATAGTTTAGACGAAAATACCCCCGCCGCCAATTCCACGCAAATGCAACGGATCCAGACGCTAATAATCGGGCGGCTGATGATCATCTTTCTTCTACTCGTAACAAGCTGGGTTTGGAACAGCGGAACGCTCAGACTTTCTTTTGAAAATTTCCCCCAAGGGCTGTTTCTGGTCTTTCTAATATCCGTCGGACTGACGATCGTCTATTTCTTTCTGCTGCGGTTGAGCAAGAATTTTGCTATACAGATCCGCTCTCAGTTTTTTCTCGATTCCCTGCTGATAACGTGGCTCATCTGGCGAACGGGAGATCTCTCGTCGCCGTACATTACCTTATATATAGTAATGATCAGCGTCGCGAGCTTTTTCACTAAGCCGTTATCAACGCTGCTGATCGCTGCTGTTTGTGCATTTTTACTGGTCACACTAGCTCTATTAACCGGAGCCGGAGTAATTGACACATTCGGCCCTGTACAGGTCGCTAGTAAAGCTGTGCAGATCGTAAGCTTTCACGTCGTTGCTTTGCTAGTTGTCGGCCTGCTTGCGTCAAGGCTGTCTGACCGTCGTTCGTCTGGCGAAGAGTTAGAGGAAACCACAAAGACGCTAGCCAGTCTGCGGGCTCTGCATGAACGCATTGTCGAATCTATCCGCTCGGGTCTGGTAACCACCGATCTCGAAGGCACGATCTATACGTTTAATGCAGCAGCGACCGAAATAACCGGCTACCGCCTAGACGAAGTGCAGGGAAAATCGATCAATTCCCTTTTCGGCGACATACGCGAACAGATAGATCTATCGCTTGCGGCTGCCGGCGACGGCGATCAATTGCCTCGTTTTGAGGTCGATCTTGCGACGCCTGACGGGTTTGCTGTGCGAATAGGTTTCAGTGTTTCGCTGCTTTTTTCGGAAACAAATGAAGCTACCGGACTTATAATCACTTTCCAAGACCTGACAGAGATCCGCTCAATGGAGGAAAGTGTCCGTCGAAAAGATCGCCTCGCAGCCGTCGGACGCGTAGCTGCGGGACTTGCACACGAAATACGCAATCCTTTGGGAGCGATGCGCGGAGCGATACAGGTCCTTGAGTCAAAGATGCCGCCGGAATCGGCTCAGGCTAGCCTGATGGACATTATCCTTAAGGAATCGGACCGGCTAAATAGCATCATCACCAACTTTCTAGGGTATGCTCGTCCGGCGGCCGTTGATTTTGCCGAAACCAACGTCACTGAAACGATCCAAGACACGCTCACGCTGTTACGTCACAGCCCCGATGTCCGCGAAGACCATATTCTAAATGATAACCTTGGAGATGAACCGATCACGCTTTCTGCGGACGCTGCACAACTAAAACAGATATTCTGGAACCTTGCTCGAAATTCCATTCAGGCAATGCCGACCGGCGGCGAACTTCGCGTAGGGCTTGAAACAATACCTAACAACCGCATTCGCATCGTTTTCGAAGATACCGGCCAAGGAATGTCACAAGAGCAGGTCGAACAGTTATTCGAGCCTTTTTCTAACTCAACATCGGGCGGCACAGGTCTCGGTCTCTCGATCGTTTATCAGATAGTTAAGGACCATAATGGGGCGATCAACGTCCGCAGCACCGAGGGCAAAGGTACGACGATCACTGTCGAGTTGCCACGAGAGACACGCCGCGTGTCCGAAAAAGCTGATGGCCAGGCACGGCCACCAAAATTAGCTAAATTTTTGAACGTAGCTGATAAGGAATCAGAAAAGACTCCTTGAATTGCCGTGTTCAATTTTGTGACAATATAAAAGGATTTACTCAAGTTTCATACAAAGACAATTCGGCGTTTCTAATGGCAAACATCTTAATCGTTGACGACGAACAGAGTTACAGACAGCTTTTGAGTCTTGTTTTCGAAGAACAGGGCAACACTATCCGAACGGCGATGAACGGCCGTCAGGCTCTCGAAGCTATTCAGGCAGAGCCCGCTGACATAATTATATCCGACGTTAAAATGCCGGATATGGACGGCATCGAGATGCTGCGGGCGGTTCGCGAGA
>JAYVOS010000059.1:0-9425 GCA_043757775.1 Chloracidobacterium sp.
GGCTTTTGCAACCTACGGAACTACCGATCAAAATGGAGTAATCGTCCAACCTGTGCAGACTCCGGGCGATGTGTTCCCGCAATTTGGTGGGCTTGAGGTCACGACCTCATCGACCCAGCTGCAGGAATTGACGGACGCGTTCCTATACTTAACAAATTATCCATACGCCTGCTCGGAGCAGATCTCATCGCGAATGATCTCGATCGCCGCAATGCGTGACGTGCTTGGTGCGTTTAAGGCTAAAGATATGCCTTCGGCGGACGAGTTGAACAAATACTTTGCACGGGACATTGAGATATTACAGTCGCGTCAGCGTGCAGACGGCAGCTTTGGATTGTGGAAACGCAACAAGGAGCGTTACGAATATCCGTTTTTGACAGTTCATGTGGCTCACGCTCTGGCTTTGGCTAAAGCTAAGGGCTACAAAGTTCCGGAAGACATGATCACAAAGGTCAAACCTTACCTAAAAGACGTAGAGAAACACTACGACCAATGGTATGCGTCGTCGACGGAGGTGCGCTGGACGATCTCAGCGTATGCCCTGTATATCCGGGACATGATGGGTGACAAGGATGTCATAAAAACCAAAAAACTTCTTGCCGAAGCGACGATTGAGAAGATGCCTTTCGAGGCTCTAGGCTGGGTGCTGTCGGTGCTGGCAAACGATCCAAATTCGACGGTTGAGGTGCAGGCGATAATCAGACATTTGATGAACCGCACGACCGAGACTGCTGCGACGGCTAACTTTGTCACCAATTACGGTGACGGAGCCTGGCTAATTATGTATTCGAACCGACGTGCCGACGGCGTCTTGCTCGAAGCAATGATCAAGGCCGATCCTAAGAATGACCTTATTCCAAAGCTCGTCCGCGGACTGCTTGATCACCGCACAAAAGGTGCTTGGTCAAATACGCAGGAGAATGTCTTTATTCTGCTTGCCCTCGACAAGTATTTCAATACTTTCGAAAAGGTCACGCCTGATTTTGTTACAAAGATATGGCTTGGGAATACCTATGCCGGCGAGGGTGCTTTCAAGGGACGTTCGGTGGACTCAAATCAACTTAATATCCCTATGTCGTATCTGACGAATCAAGGCGGAACGTCAAATCTGATTATCGACCGGCAGGGTGCAGGACGCTTGTATTATCGCATTGGTATGCAATACGCACCTAAGAATCTAAAACTTGCTCCGGCGGATTACGGTTTTACCCTGCTTCGCAAATATGAGGCGGTCGATGATAAGACGGACGTAACACAAAACGCTGATGGCTCATGGACGATCAAGGCAGGGGCTCGAGTTCGTGTAAGGCTGACTATGGTTGCCCAGGCACGCCGTTATCACGTCGCTCTGGCCGATCCGCTGCCTGCGGGACTTGAGATCCTGAATCCGGAATTAGCGGTAACCGAGGCAATACCGGCTGAAACGCAAACAACGGGCGTTGCGACTTTTGGCAGCCGTTCGTATGAATATGGTTCGTGGTGGTGGAGACAAAACTGGTTCGAACACCAGAATTTCCGCGACGAGCGTGCCGAGGCGTTTACGTCTCTGCTGTGGGAAGGGGTTTACAACTACTCATACGTTACGCGGGCAACAACGCCGGGACAATTCGTGGTTCCACCCGCCAAAGCCGAAGAGATGTATCACCCGGAAATATTTGGCAGAACGGGGACAGACTTTGTCAAAGTGGAGTAGGCTTTGATGGGAATGCTATGCAAAAGACTCTGAACTAAAAAATAAAAAAAGCGGGAAGGTCACATTCTGCCCGCTTTGTATTTACATTTTGAGAAAAAATCAATGGCGTCGGGGCACCGCTGTAAAATTGAGATCTGATATAGCATCCGTTAACGAAATAACACTGGTCGGATTATCAAACTGAAACCTTCTGCTAAAAACAGCAATGATGTACGTGTGTCCGGTCTCAACATCATCAAACTGATAGGCACCGGATGAAACGGTTCTAACATATTTCACAACACCATTCTGGTCCGTCAGTGAAACTAAGGCATTTACTAGTCCACCGCCTCTAGCAGTTGTTACTCGACCTGCAACTGTAACGCCGGCTGCAGTCGGTGCAGAGCCTGTTACATTTAGGGTGTATGGTGAGCTGGCTGCAGGTCCTCCCATAAAAGAATAACCATCGACAACAATGTTGTAAGTTCCGGCGGGCATGGATGCTACAGTTATGGACTCATTATCACCGGCATAGCCCCAGTTGCTAACAGCTATAGCATCGGTGGCGAGATTACTACAGGTAGGACCGTAAAGAATCACAGCCATATCCACAGCAGTTGTGGGCTGCATGTTTATACTTATATTGGATGTTGTGCCGAAAACTATCCTATATGCAGCATCTTCGCCAGTACCTGTTCCGGCAAATACCGTGCCTCTTGTGGGCGAACTGAAC
Organism: Chloracidobacterium sp.; assembly: GCA_043757775.1. Taxonomy (GTDB): domain Bacteria; phylum Acidobacteriota; class Blastocatellia; order Pyrinomonadales; family Pyrinomonadaceae; genus OLB17. Next base: position 2,406 of record JAYVOS010000059.1, read on the forward strand.
GGACCTGATCCACTGGCGGCTCCCGTCGTGCCGACAGTAAATCCGGAGCAGGAGGGACAGCCGGTTAAAATAGCAAGGTCAGCAAGATTGTAGTCATCTACTTTACCGACAGTTGTTCCGGCAGCATCCGTGTATGGCAATGCAAATATTGGTGTTGCACCATTTCCACAAGTGTTTCCGCCGGCAAACGCCTTGATAATATTCTGTTGCTGCGTTCGGTTTGGATTTATGAGGTAACGGCGTTTTAAATCGCTGCGTAATAAAGCCCAAGTAGTCGTACGCTTTGTCGCGTCAAGATAATTGATGACTCGTTTCTTTCCGGGAAACAGATCCTTATTTTTTAAAACAATAGCCTTTGCAGCGTAAGCATCATTAGCCAGGGCAAAGCATAATGCTATCACCAAGCAAGCAAATGTAAGCTGGTATCTTCTAAATCCTTTGAACAAGTCTGCGGAAAGCAAACTACTACAAGTATCTTTACTTTTCATCATTCTACACCTAAGATCTCTTACCGATTATGAAAATGCTCAATTAACAAGTGCATTCAATAGAGTTAGTTTAATCTGCGATTACAAAACAACCTGAAAAACCGGCAGCCACAAAAACATAAGTGAATTGTAATTCCAGTTTCTTCAAAGCGCAATAGGATTGCACTTTTATGAATTAAAAAGGGAGACCAAAGTCTCCCTTTTTCTTACTATAAAGCTGTACTATTGCAATCGACGCGGCATTGCAGTGAAATTGAGGTCAGTTATAGCGTCCGTCAGTGACACTACCGATGATGGGTTATCGAACTGGTATCTCCTACTATATGCAGTAATGATGTACGTGCGTCCGGATTCAACATCGTCAAACTGATAGGCTCCGTTTAATCCAGTTCTTACATATCGAACAACGCCGTTTTGGTCTGTTAACGAAACCTGTGCATTAACTAGTCCCGCACCTCTTGCCGTAACTACACGGCCTGCAACGGTCACACCTGATGCAGTCGGCAAGGCAGTAGTTGCCACAGTAAGAGAATAAGTGCCCTGTTGTGCAGGCTGCCCCGAATATGCGTAGCCGTCAACTACTATGTGATACGTACCTGCCGGCATAGATCCGACAACTATTTTTTCTGCTTCACCCGAATATCCGAAATCGCTGACGGCAATAACGTCAGTGGACGCGTTGCTACACGTAGCTCCATAGAGAATTAGGGCAAGGTTGACGCCGGTCTGAGGTTTCATGTTTATTGTCATGCTGCCTGGCAGGCCAGTCACGATTCTATATGCCGCATCAGGTCCGGTACCAGTTCCTTGGTAAACATTGCCTCTGCCCGCAGTGTTGTTAGGCCCAAAGGTAATACCCGTGCAAGAGGGGCAGGCAGTCGAAGCCGAACTCGTAAGTTTGTAATCATCTATCTTGCCTACGGTGGTTCCAGCTGGATCGCTATATGAGCCGTTCGTTATGAGCGTCGGGGTCAAGCAAGTATTTCCGCCAGCAAACGCTTTGAACATCGATCCCTGTATGGCTCGGTTTGGATTAACCAAATAACGAGGCCTAAGATCAGAGCGGAGCAATGTGGTAATCGCTCCTCGTTTTGTAGCGTCGAGATAATTTACGACCTGCTTTTTACCCGGGAATAGGTCTTTATTTTTCAGCACAATTGCTTTTGCACGGTAAACGTCATTACCAAGTGCAAAGCATATTGCGATGACTACACAAGCAAAAGCTAGTTGATGTCTTTTTACCGACTTTGCTAAACTTGCCAATCTAGATTGCCCCAAACCGTAGGGTGTCTTCATTTTCTTATACTCCTCGAACTAAAAAGTTAATATGAACAGAACAAAGACGTACTACCGATTATAGAACCGGACGTCTGTAAACAGGCTGCAAACAAGTCATGGTGGGGGCGCAATCTACAGTGATCGTGTATGGTCCTGCAGTTGCTGGTGCCCCGGCATAGGTGTAGCCATCGACTAAAATGTTATAAAAACCCGCCGGGAGGTTTGTAATTGTTACGGACTCCGAGTTATTCGGAAGATCAGGAGGGTTGCCGCTACCAGCATTATCAGAGACCACGATTGCATCGGCAGGATTACTTGAACAGGTTGCCCCGAAAAACATTAACGCCATATCGTCACCAATAGGGTTAGCTGCTGTACCAACATCAGTCGGTTGCAAAACTATTTTAAGATTCGTTGTTCCTGTAAATCGAAGTCTATATGCAGTGTCTGGGCCGGTGCCGGTTCCCAAATATACAATTCCTCTGTCAGGAAAACTTCCACTGGTCGCTTCACAAGTAGGTGAGGGACAAGCGGTTGGGTCGCCTGTGAGGTCATAGTCATCTACTGCTCCTACCGTGGTTGAGGTATCTGTAAATGGAAGGGAAGCGATGTTTGCGGCTCTCTGTCCGCAAAGATCCTGAGCGGACAGGACACTAATAAGTGACTTTTGACTCGTTACATTTGCCTTCGGATTTATCAAATATCTAGGGGAAAGATCGCTGTTATAAACAGTCTTGATCCGCTGTGTTTTTGCCGCGTCAAGGTAGTTGATTACCCGGTTTGAGCCCCGTATAAGGTCTTTATTTTTTGCCGCTACCGACTGTGCCCGATACAGATCATTGCCGATCGCAAAGCACAGAACGATAACTACACACGCAAAAAATAGCTGATAGCTTCGTACTTTTTTTAGAAAATTATTGAATTTGGACTGTCCGATATCCCGAAAATCTTTCATTTCTTTTGCTCCCCAAATTAGATCAAATACCCGGTGTAAAAATTTATGATGCATCAAACATGCAAAAAGTTCAGTGTTCTTCAAAAAAAATAATCACAGCCATTGCATACGATCTGGGAAGTGATTGTCGAACTTTATCGGATGTTTGACCGCGAACTAAGTCTATAACATCCATCACTATAGTTGATTTATTGTTAAAAGGCAAGACCTTGGCTTCCGTTTTTTATTAGTAATAATAGCCGTGATATTAATAGACGTGGTAGTTATTTTTACATGTCTTTTGACTTAAAATTCGAAAACTCCGAGCCCTAGTATCGAGAAGTCGGCTGAGGGGAAATATCGAGCTAAATGAGAGATCCGTTCTTTTTGAGGATCAGATAGCACTACTTTCCCTCGACCGGAAACACCTTTGTTAAAACGATTTTTCTCGCCGTCATTTTCCGTTAGACTTATAATCTCAACTATTCTGCCACGATCGGCTTTTATTCCATAAAAATCTAAGACTTGCTCGACCATAGCCGGTTTATCGGCGATCATCTGCTCGTAAGTGATCCATTTCATTACAAGCCGCTTTTCGAGTTCGGCTTTCTGCCATGAGGCTACAAACTGAAAATACCACGGCAGCACATATTCAATGAGCAGATCGATCTTTTTGTTTTCATCAAAGGCGAGAAACTCTTCTTTTTCAAAAAAGGTGCTGAATGTATAACCTTTTGTATAAAAATCCAGCAAGCTTACTGCGGTATCGAAAATATTTCTGACAAGCACTATTGGCTTGACGCCAAAAGCTTGCATCATCTGGATATTTGCCTCGGACGCACGAGCGTGCTGCTGAGTAACTGTGTTGACATTCCCAAATTTAACAAAGTGGGGGAGGTCGAGTTCCTGTTCGTTTTGCAGAGACGCATATATTGGAAAGAAAGATCTGAACCCGGTAACACCGAGAAGTACATTTTTTAAAAAAGTCGAGCCGCTTTTGGGTGCGCACGTAACAAAGACATGTCGCCCAAGGTCGGCCGGGGCATATTTAGTGACATAATCTGCGAGTCGGCCGGGCGTTTTTAACCACGCAAGGGCGTTAGTGAGGTCGATATAATAAGATGGGCAAGGCTCTAATGCGAGAGCCTTGCGAATGAAAAACAATGCCACTTCATGCTGTCGAGCATTGTAAAAATCCGACGACAGGTTTCTCAGGGCATCGGCAAATTTTCCACGAAACTCAGCATCATCCGCGAGAGGACTCTGGAGTGAAAGCGGGCTAACCTCGGGCAAGTAACGATTTACATGTAGCGGTTCGCCAGCATCGAGCAATTGGTTAATCCGCTGTCTGTAAGCAGTCAAAAGATTGTGTGTGATAATGTCGCGAACAGGTGAGCCCGGAGCGGCTTTTTCGGCAGCTTGCTTAAATGCTGAAATTGCCGGATCTGATTGCTGCAATTCAAGAAATGCAAGGCCGCGATCAACATCTTGTTGAATACTTATGGCGATCTGCTGTTCTTCGGGGGACACAGACAGGTTAAAAGATTGTGGTGTTGCCATAACTAATTAGACAATTACAGTTGATGGGTGAGTATAGTCAATCACCTTTAAGGTTGTAAAACACCTAGTGAGAAAAGTGCTAACAGGTGGGATCGGTTCCGCCGGAGACTAGGCCGTGTGCCGCAAGGTATTCAATGATCATCTGGGCATTGTTATCCACGGACTCGGAAACAGTATTAAGCGTGATCTCTTCGTTTTCTGGCGATTCGTAGGGATCATCAACTCCGGTAAATCCAGTGATCTCGCCTCGACGGGCTTTGGCATACATCCCTTTAGTGTCTCGCTGTTCGCAAACATCTAAAGGCGTATCGACAAAGATCTCGATAAACTTATCTTTACCAATCAATTGTCGAACTTCATTTCGCGTCGAGCGATAAGGACTGACCGCCGCACAGATCACAACTCCGCCATGCCGGACGATCTCAGATGCGACAAAACCGATCCTTAAAACATTCAAGTCGCGATCTTCTTTGGAAAACCCGAGGCCCTTGGAAAGATGCGTGCGTACAACATCACCATCAAGTACCGTTACTCTGCGACCCCGCTCATTCAGCAAGATCGTCAAAACTTCAGCAGTCGCTGATTTTCCTGCACCGCTAAGTCCGGTGAACCACAAGCATACGCCTTGTTTCTGCGGCGGCGGATAGCTTTCGGCAAGAATCGCCGCGATTTCGGGCCGTGTGAACCATTCGGGCAAAGGCTTTGCTTTACCCAAATAGTCTTCTCGTATCTGCGTCCCAGAAAGCGACAATATTTTTGTGTGCTCAGGGAGTTTTGCAAGTTCTCCGTAACTATTCGAGTCGGGGAGATATGCCATCTCGCCAAAGGTCAAAATATTCATGCCTATCTGGTCGGCAAAGGTTTTAGCAAGCTGTTGTGCGGCGATCGGATCGTAAAAAGGCTTGCCCTGCGAATCAATGCCGGGGCTAGCGTGATCGCGTCCGATTATAAAATGGTTTGCTCCGAAATTTCTACGGATGATCGCATGCCAGACTGCCTCACGGGGTCCAGCCATTCGCATCGCTACGGGCAGCAACCCAAGCAATGTTCGATCAGGGTCATAATGATTCTTAACCAATGTTCGATATGTGCGAACACGTGTGAAATAGTCGATATCGCCAGGTTTTGTCATGCCAATGACCGGATGCAAAAATATGGTTCCGTCGATCATGTCGGCGGCGAGTTTGGTCATTTCTTCGTGGACACGGTGGATCGGATTGCGCGTCTGAAATGCAACTATTTTCGAGCGGCCTAAACTGGTCAATGCTTCACGAGTTTGAGCAGGCGTAAGCCGGTTTTCACGAAAATCTGGATGTTTGGGTAGAGCGAGAACCCTTAGATTTCCGGCGATATTAAACTTTCCCCAATGCTGTATTTCCGTCACGAGCGGATGCCTGACATCTTCTGTGCCGAGTATTCGTTTAGCAAATTCAGACTTTGACCATTCGTAAATTTCCTCGACAGTCATAACGCCCAACAAATCATTACGGGCATCACGAAGGGCTATCTTTTTCCCAAGATCAAGTCCGTCAAACTTATTGGCTGGCAGGGTGACCGGAATTGGAAAAACGGTACCGTCGGCGAGTCTCATTTCAGCCAGGACGCTATCAAAGTCGGCTCTGCCCATAAAGCCATCAAGCGGCGAAAAGCCGCCAGTAGCGAGCAATTCAAGATCACAGACTGAGCGTTCGGAAAGTTGTAGGGACGGCAGCGAGATTGCTTCGGTTAATAATTGCTCGCGTTCTTCGGACTTGACGACAAGATCAACAAGCTTGCCACCGTATGGTTCGATCAAATTCTGCATTTCTAGAAATTTACTTAAGAGGCGGAACTAAAATAAAACGAACCGGCGATTTTTTGATCTAACTGGGGTTTTCGGAGTATTTTGCTCAACGCAATATTCTTTATCGTGTAAGATGTTACCACGATGAGGAATTTTTATTTAATACTCATATTTCTTTGTAGCGTTACGATGATAAATGCGCAAGGTAAGAGTGATATTCAAAAGTTAGTCGATACTGAGCATTCGTTCGCCGCATTTGCCGCTGAACATGATGCAAAGAGTGCGTTTTTTGAATTTATTGCTCCGTATGGAGTCTTATTTCAGCCCGACAAGGTTGATGGTCGAGAATATTGGACGGCTCGCGGTCCATCGAAAGGACTGCTTTCGTGGGCACCGAATTATGCCGATATTTCGACGAACGGAATCCTCGGTTACACGACTGGAAATTGGGAATACAGACAAGTGAAAGACGATGTCACGACCGCTTTTGGCGATTTTATCACCGTTTGGTTAAGACAGCCTGACGGCAAATATAAGTTTGTCGTGGACATCGGCGTCGGGCATGAAAAACCCACACAATATTCGAACGACTGGGTGACTACCGCAGATAAAGCAAAAGATCCTAACGAAAAAAATACCTCAGCCGCCGATGTTGCAAATGGTTTTTTTGAACTCGCGACTAAACAGAGTTTGAAAAAAGCCTTTGAGGTTTACGCGGCTGATGACATCAGGCTTTATCGTGAGGGTAAGATGCCGATTTTGGGTAAAAAGAGCGGGATCAAAGCGGTTTCTGTTGAAAAAGGTGGGATCGTACTAGCCAAAAAGAGTTCCTTTATGGGAAGTACTAATTTGTCCTACACGATCAGTACTTATACCCGAACAGAGGGAGGCAAGGTCTTTGAAAAAGGTAATTATATGCAATTATGGAAGCTCAAAGTAGGCAAATGGGTGATAGTTCTGGACATCTTCAAAGCGGT
>JAYVOS010000060.1:0-2539 GCA_043757775.1 Chloracidobacterium sp.
AAATGTCCCGCCCTCAACAACAGAATTCTCCCCCTAAACAACACATTTTTCACCCGATCAAGCCTTGTTTACAGCCTTTGACGAAATCCGTCTCCTGCAAACACAATCCCGCCCGCCTGTGCTAACATCCAAAAATACGATGCCGTCCATCAAGATCTCAAAATCGATCAAAAACTATGCTATGCAAAAACTATTGTGGAGCGGGAATACCAGAAAAAAGTCGCCAAATCGCAGGCATGACCCCATTCTTATGCGCGGCTTTGGTCTCAATTATTTGTAGCCGATATCACCGGCGAACTCTCGAAAGTTGCTGATGGTGGCGCTGTCAATGTCGAACGATGCATCACCAATTTGAAAGGTTACAGACTTTGCCTTCGACATTAGCTTATACATGTCGCAGGTGGCCGCTATGATCACAGCCTCCGACGCCTCAGGGTCTTTCATGTGATTGGCCATAGCGGGCAGCGCGTATGGAAGCTGTGAATATACAGTAAGTGGAAGAGCGACCCCGTCAATGGTTACGCCCGCCTTTGTGCTGGGCGGAAACCTCCAAGCACTCTGCTCGGGCACACTATGGGAGATTGAAAGGCTAAGGGTCTTTTGATCGCAGTTAGGGGTTTTGCCTTTGTAAGTGTCCGTGCTGAAAAGCGTGAAGCTGTGATCGCCGGTCACGGGCTTGCCATCAACCATCACGGCTGGAAAAATAACTAGGTCCTGCTGATAAACCCCCACGCTGCCGCCGGATCCTTTTTGAACCAGCACCGTAGGAAAGGAATTCTTCTTCGGCTTCGGCTCCGCGGTAGTCCGGCCAGTATTGCTCGAGCACCCAATTGAGGCGAAGATAAAGAAAATCACCACAAGACCGAGATTCAGACCATTCTTTTTCATATCGGATTCCTCCACTCCCTATTATTCGTTGTGCCTTATATTTGACACACACCAAGCGAACGCAACGACCCACCCGATAAACGTCCAGCCGAATAAGATATTTATAACCGCGATAGGCCCGATTTGCGAATGATTGCGATAGATCCCAACTATTAGCGGCAGGAAATAAAGTAGAAAGCTAAGGATACCCAGGACCGCGAAGACTATAAGAACACCGATGCCCGCGACCTGATTGTTATACCGTCCGCTGACAATAATTCCGCCGACAACTCCAGCAATTCCAATGCCGAGTGCGATCGTTCCAATCTTGTACCAGTTTGTTGGGGTTTTGTCTGTGGACATTCAGTTGCTTCGGATTAGAGATATACTAGACCCGATAAGATGATTTGTAAAGGAACCGGCACTCCGGTCAGAAAGAGAAGTACGGCGTCAAGAAGTACGGCGTCAGGCCTGCGATTTCCGCCTGATGAACCGCCGGTGATCTGCTAATTGTTCTCTCGAATATTCCCCTTCAAACAAAGACGGTTAAGGCAAAAACTAGACGCCGGTTTCATAAAAACGTTGCAAAATGGGGTGTGACAATGTTTAACTGTATGTTACCACGAGATATTTCTTTCTCGTGACTTAAACAAACTTCCAAGTTAGATATGGTGACATCGGGCGAGAGTACAATTCTGCGCAGTGCCGTCGATCGGAGAATGAAGGTGCTGGTTCTTTTTGGGACCAGGCCCGAAGCGATAAAACTTGCGCCTGTGATACATGAGCTGCGCAAGAAACTTTTTCAAACCATTGTGGTCTCGTCCAGCCAGCACAAAGAATTATTGACACCGTTTCTCGCAGCACTGGAGATCGATGTCGATTTTGATCTCGGAGTGATGAAACGCGACCAGTCGCCTAATGATGTCTGCTCGCGTGTGATGGCAAAATTGGACAAGATACTCGCACAAGAGCAGCCCGATCTTATTCTTGTGCAGGGAGATACAACGACGACGCTCGCCGGAGCATTGGCAGGTTTTTACCGCAAGATCCCGGTCGGACACGTCGAGGCAGGCCTGCGTTCGGGCAATCTGATGAGTCCCTTTCCTGAGGAGATGAACCGCCGTGTCGTCTCTCAGATAGCGACATTTCATTTTGCAGCGACCGAAAGAAACCGACGCAATCTGCTTGCCGAAGATGTGCCGTCTGAGAAGGTTTTCGTCACCGGCAATCCGGTAGTCGATGCTCTGAAAAAGATGCTAAAAAATCTTACGCCTTCGCCGGAGATCGCCGAGCTTATCAAAAAGACCGAGGGCAAAAAACGTCTGCTGCTGACGACGCACCGCCGCGAGAGTTTTGGCGAGACGATGACCGCCAACCTCAAAGTTTTACGCGATTTTGTCGATAAGCGAAAAGATATGTGTCTTTTCTTCCCGGTGCACCCAAATCCTAACGTAAAAAGCATCGCAAAAGAGATACTCGGCAAACGCGAACGCATTCATCTGCTGGATCCGCTAGACTATTCGGACTTTTTATCTATTATGAGATCCGCCTGGCTGATCGTGTCAGATTCGGGCGGAGTTCAGGAAGAAGCACCGAGTTTGGGCAAGCCCTTGCTGGTCTTGCGTGAGAACACAGAGCGGCCCGAGGCGATACGTGCTGGCGTTTCAAAACT
>JAYVOS010000061.1:0-2538 GCA_043757775.1 Chloracidobacterium sp.
CCACAGAGCGGGTCACCACGAACTGTAATGACAAATAGTTTCGGTATGTTCTCGTTCGTGAATGTTGCGTCCGGTCAAACATATAATGTAAGCGCAACAATGAGACGGTTTACATTCACGCCTCAAAATCTACAGATAAATAACAACATTTCAAATCTGGATTTCACGGCTAACCCTTAAATATTTAGTCGATGTTGAAGTATTTGGCTTCTGGATGATGAACAATGATCGCAGAAGTCGATTGCTCAGGTTCGAGCATGAATTCATCAGTCAGTTCCACGCCGATGCGTTCGGGTTGGAGCAGCTCGAAAAGCTTTGTCTGGTCCTCAATGTTCGGGCACGCTGGATAGCCAAAGCTGTAACGCGAGCCTTGATAGCCCTGATGAAATAGCTTTGCGAGTTCCGAAGCATCATTTCCCGCAAACCCAAGTTCCTCACGAATACGCTTATGCCACAGCTCCGCCAGAGCCTCAGCCGACTCTACTGACAAACCGTGAAACAATAGATAATCGGTGTAATTATCTGATTTGAAAAGGCTCGCCGAATGTTCGCTCGCTTTGCGGCCCATTGTCACGAGATCAAAAGCGACTACATCAACCGTGCTCTCTGTGTCAGAACCGGGAGCGGTAGCGACTGGGTTCTTCGGAACAAAGTAATCGGCAAGACACAGATTTTTGCCGCCACGCTGCTCGACAGGCTGCCGTGGAAATGTAAATCTCAAACGCTCGGTCTTCAGATCATCTTCCCAAATGATCAGATCGTTACCATCGCTGTTGCAAGGGAAATAACCGTAAACAAGCTTAGCCTCAAGCAGCTTTTGTCCGATCGCCTGAGCCTTGATCTCGGCAAATTTTGGATAAACCGTCTCATCGAGTATTACCTGATACTCTTCCGGCGTCTTGCGTCCCTGCTTGTATTGCCACTGGCCTTTGAAAAGAGCCGTCTCGTTAATAAAATCAAAAACCTTTGTCAGATCTTTGATCTCTACCACCTTAGATCCGTAGAAAGGTGCGTTAGGGATCTCGACAGATGTCGAAGCATCTGAGCGAGTCGTGTGCGACGTGTCCCCGCTATTGCGCGACGATACTCTGGTCGCCTCGACCCCGAGCTTTGCATCCTCGCCGACGAGGTCTTCTGTGTCATTCGGAACCGATTCTATGTTGTTCCTCTCGCTTTCCCCCTCACTCCTCTCACGTTCCCGCTCATTCCCCTCGTGTTCCTGGTCATGTATTTTCTGTTCCGAGTCACTTAATTTTCGATCCATATCACTTAATTGTGAATTTATATCACTTAATTCGGAATTATTATTACTTGGTTTCCGGCTTTGGTCTGTAAGCTCATCCATCGCATGCAGCCCGTCAAAAGCATCGCGTGCGTAATAGAGCTTGCCGTTGTAGAGCGGCACGAGATCTTTATCAACATACTTGCGATTGAGAGCCGCTCCGCCGAGAATGACTGGTACGTTGATGCCGCGTTCATTCATCAGTTCGAGATTATCGCGCATGATGAGCGTGGATTTAACGAGCAGGCCGCTCATTCCGATCGCGTCACCGCCTGTCTCTTCCCAAGAGCGGAGAATGTCGTCGATCGGCTGCTTGATACCGAGATTGACTACTTTGTAGCCATTGTTTGTCAGAATAATATCGACTAGATTTTTGCCAATGTCGTGGACATCGCCTTTGACGGTTGCCAGCACAAGTACGCCTTTATTCGAGCCCTCGACCTTGTCCATAAACGGCTCTAAGAACTTAACCGCAGCTTTCATGGATTCGGCGGATTGCAGCACAAAAGGCAGCTGCATCTGACCCGAACCGAACAGTTCCCCGACCGTTTTCATACCGTCGAGCAGTATGTCATTGATGATCTCAAGCGGTGGATATTCTTTAAGAGCGGCTTTTAGCGAATCTTCGAGCCCGATACGTTCGCCGTCGATGATGTGATGCTTGAGCTTGTCCTCGATCGACATATTCGTCGTGTCCGGCTTGATCGACTGTGCCGTCTTGCCCATAAACATCGTCGTGAATTCACCCAGCGGATCGTAAACGCAGACATCGCCGTCAAACTTTCGCCGGTCATAGATCAGGTCGCGCGCCGTATCGATCTCGTGTTCGTTAAACCGCATAAGCGGCAATATCTTCGACGCATTGACGATAGCCGAATTCATTCCGGCTTCGACACAGTCGTGTAAGAACACAGAATTGAGAACCACACGAGCCGCAGGATTCAGCCCGAATGAGACATTTGAGACACCGAGAATAATATTTGTATCCGGCAGTTCCGCGTGGATCTGCTTGATGGCGGTGATCGTTTCATCTGCATTTTTACGATCTTCTTCAATTCCCGTCGAGATCGGCAGAGCAAGCGGATCAAAGAAAATATCGTGGCCCGGAATGCCGTTTTCGACCACTTGTTTATATGCTCGATGAGCAATACGAAGTTTGTCTTCCGCAGTTCGGGCCATTCCCGTTTCGTCGATCAGGCCGATAACTATGCCGGCTCCATAACGCTTCGCAATGTCGAGAACTTTCAGGAAACGCG
>JAYVOS010000062.1:0-2532 GCA_043757775.1 Chloracidobacterium sp.
GTGCCCGCAGCGTGCCAGGTCATTCTGATAAAAAACGGCCCGTAATGTCCGTAGTCCGCCGGCCACCAATCCTGCGAGTCCGTCATCAACGCGTGTAAATCCTTAACGACTGCGTCGAGATCGAGCGATTTAAACTCTTCTGCGTAATCAAACCCCGCGTCCATCGGATCGGCGAGCGACGAGTTTTGACGAAGAATCTTCAAATCCAACGCATTCGGCCACCAATCGCGATTTGACCTGTTTGTGCTCACGTCGTGCTTTATCGCACCGCTCGTAAACGGGCATTTGGCGCCATTACCATTCTGTTCTGTTTCATTTCCCATTGTGATTTACCCTCTAGTTTGTTTGTCCTATTTTTAAGTCTAAGTTGAGCCTACAAGTTTTTCTGACCCGGCTTCCAATCGGCGGCGCAAAATCCGCCGGTCTGCAAAGCCTGCAGCACACGCAAAGTCTCATCAACCGAACGTCCGATAGCCGGTGTGTTAACCACCGAGTATTGCAGGATGCCTTCGGGATCGATGATGAAAAGGCCGCGAAGCGCTATATTTACCTCGTCGATAAGGATGTTATATTGACGGGCCAGCCTGCCGCCTGCATCCGAAGCGATCGGATACTTGATCTCTCCGATGCCGTTATTTTCTTTCGGAGCTCGGAGCCAAGCTCGATGCGAGTGAACCGAGTCGGTCGAGACGCCCAGGACGTCTGTCCCGAGACCCTTGATCTCATCAAATCTCTCAGAGAAATGCGTCAGGTCAGTCGCACATACACCTGTAAAATCGAGTGGGTAAAACAATAGTATCAACCACTTATCTTTATAGTCCGCAAGCTTGACGTTCTCCTGTAACGTCTCTATATTCTTCGTCGAAGGCATGTTAAAATCCGGTGCGTTCTGGCCAACCTTGGCAAGCGTGACCGTGTTTTCCGTTGCAGTTCCTGTTCCAGTTGACATTGATGTTTATCTTTCTCCTTGAATTGATCTGTGCCACTAATTACAACAATCTAAGTTACTCGTGGCTATACTTCTATGCAGTCAGGGCAGATGCCCCTTAAAGTAAACTCTAGCGACTCGGGTTTGAAATTCGACATCTCAGCAGCCTTTTCAACCAGCTTTGGCGAATGCTTCACCTCGATATCCGCCAGTGTGCCGCATTTTGTGCACAGTGCATGGTCGTGCCGCGATGTGATCCGGTCAAACCGACTCGCACCGCTGCCAAATTGTATCTCGGTAATATGCCCCGCGTCTTTCAGGTACCGCAGCGAGTTATAAACTGTCGCAAACGATATAGTCGGTAATAGGCTCTTGGCACCGCCAAAAACCTCGTTCGCCGTCAGATGCTCGTGAGTCTCACGGATCACCCGCAACACAACCTCACGCTGTTTGGTCAAACCTAGATCTTGTATTGCGATCGCTTCCATGGCTTAGATTGGATTTAGAATAATTCTAATTCCCAAATATGTCAATCGGAAATCTTTAAATTTGGGGCTTTTGGTTCGCTACATCACTCAATGGAGCACATGTTAATTTTTATGGTCTATAAGCAACTTTCGGCGTGCCTGCACAATAAGTCCCGGCCGGCGAGAGGTGACCTCTATATTACGTGTCGCAATGCCGCGGGTTTCGACAACGGGAATCTTTGGCGTGTAGGTCACGACGTAGCTTGAATCGATCATCCTGGCGACGAGCGGGGCTTTTTCGACCATTTCTGTGAGGCTTTCGGGCAGGATATATTCGCCATTTGTGGCTTCGGCGATCTTTTCGAGCTGCTCTTGGCTGACCTCAAGATCGAGTTTTCTGGCCCTTAAAGTTTTGAGCATCGCCCGGTCCATATTGATCGTCGGGCCGATCTTTACTCCCTTGTCCTTAACGCCGTTTGGCAGCGTCGCGGCGATCTCGTCAGGCATCGCTTTAGGCGGCGGCGTATTCGAGGTGCCCTTCGTTCGCGGTTCGATATCGGAAGTCTCCATCGAGGTGTAGCTGATAATGTGGACACTTATGTCCGTCGTCTGCAAACGCTGAAACGCGTCGAATTTTGCCGACGATTTACCGCCGCTGTCTGTCCCGTCAGTAATTAGTATGATGTGTTTGTTTTCGAGCGAGCTTCGCTGCATGAAATCCGTCGCCATTTTCAAAGCCGCAACAAATTCAGAACGCCGCCCAAAATTGGTGTGGTTTATTGAGTTCGCAATCTTGATTTTGTCGTTAGTCCATTCGGAGACCATCTCAGCCTTATCTGAATACTGCATTATCGCTACCGAATCGTCCGGACGCAGTGCTTCGGCCACGGCACGCGCAACCTTTCGCGTCTGATCCAGGCTCTTTAAGACGCGCATCTCTCCGCCGGTGTCCATAATTATCAGGACATTTGCAGGCAGACGCCGGACGCTTGCGGGTTGATGCAGAATGTTGTTTTCTGAAATGACGAGATCGCGGGCCTCGACGTCACGAAAAAATTGACCGCTTTCATCAAATGCTAAAACGTTGAGTTTTATCTCTTCGGTGACAACCTGAACCATTTCGTCTTCGGGTGTCGG
>JAYVOS010000063.1:0-2510 GCA_043757775.1 Chloracidobacterium sp.
TAAGTTCCGTATCCGTGAGGCGTTACTCCGCCGATCGATGCACCCATAAGGTTTGCGACAAGTCCCGGAGCGGTAACTGCTTGAGCATGCGTCGTGGTCGATGCGAACTGAACAATGTATGGCAGTCCCACCCAAAGTGCGATAACCCCACACATCAACGCGACATAGCGGACGCGTCCGACTTTTTTGCTTAAAGATTTCGTTTGAAACATATATTTATTTCTCCTTTTTAATAACGGTAATCACTCGGAGTACATTCGGCTATGCATACACCTGAAAATACTTTTTCATAAGAAAGTGCGGGATAAAAATTATCACTCTCATTATTAGTCGTATATATAAAAAAATGCAAGCACACCGTCATTGTCGTCGGCGTCAAATCTCGCGGCCACGACAAGAAAGTCCCCTTCGGGCCGCAGCATCCTCGTCCCCCGCGAGATGATCGAAAAAACTGTCCCCGTCTTCGAAGTAATGACCCGCACCGAAGAAGCGGCGTAAGAGTTTTGGCCACGGATTACACAAATAGCACGAATGAGAGAGCATCTCATTCGTGTTTTTTCTTTTTGTTACCGGTAAAAATATGCCGCACGGAGGCACGGATCGGAGTTTAGAGTTTTCTCCATAGATCTAAGCGTTAGAAGCTGGGAAGTGTATTCTTCATCGGCCACCTTGGTGCGATGTGCCTTAAGCGAGGCAGACATCAATGCGATATGAGAGCCGGTAAGCAGGTCGAAACGATCTACCCATTCGCATGCCTCGGGGTCTTCTGGCCAAGGCAGCAGGTCATCTGACGATATGGCCGCGTCGTTGCTCGTCGGATCGCCGCAACAGGACGACGCATCATCGAGGTATCCGCAGCGAGCGTAATAATCTAACTCAAACGGCTCGCCTGAATGGCAAAGGTCTTCGATGAGCATCTGCCTGACCTCCGCGGGATCTTCGTTAAAAAAGTGGTCAAATACCATCTCGGTAGTATGAGTGCGGACGCGATCGCCCGAATAAATGAAGACCGACCGTCTCGGACTCATTCCGCGCAGCTGCTGTTCGCGTGACTCAACAAAATGAAAAAGCTCGTCGCGATTCATCTCGATGATCTCGCGGGCGAGGGCGAGATCGAATAATCTTAATCTATCCCGCTTGATCATTTTGCAAAGTCCTCTGTTTCCGGGTCCCAGAATCGACGCGGGAACGGTGCGGCAAACATTGCCTTTGCACGTTCGGAATTGCTCGGCACCCAATCGTTGACGTCCCAGTCGTAAAGCTCGCACGCCGGATATCGCAGTTTATAACTGAAAGACGGGTCCGCAAGCAGCGTCGGGCCGACATAATGATGCTCAAAATTTAAGGAGCGTGCGTATTCGACGGCCTTTAGGAAGACAAAAGTGCCGAGACTGCGATGTTTTTCGTCGGGCGACCATGCGGTGCGAATGGCGTAAGATGCCTTTTCTCCGATCTCGATAAGCGTAAATGCGATCAGCCCGCGCTCCCGGTGAAACACCGTCAATTCGCGGATCGGGGCGCAACCGTAACGCCAATTTTTATAGATCTCAGACAGCGGCCGTTTAGTCTCGCGAAAACGCGAATAGCAATGGATCACATCAAGCTCGTCTTTTGCCGGTGTGGTACGAAACGGACGGACGACGCATTTCAGATCGGCGTTCTTCTTTAATACGCGGCGAAAACTGCGGCTGAGGTCAAAGTCAGCGACGCGATAGCGCGTGGGAAACATCCTGTGCAAAGCTCCGTCGTGCCCGCACGAATTACTGCGATAAGCCTCGTAATATCCAAAATTCCAGCCCTCGGCCCAATATGTTTCGGGCGCTAAGCCATCCCCAACCGGTTCAACACCATATTCCGTCTGATCGATCGTTTCGAAATACCAATGCTCGCCCGTCTTTTCGAAATGATCGTCATCAAGATAGTCAGAATTGACCTGCAGCTCCGGCGTCAGACGCGGCCTGACCCTAGTCTCAAGTTTTCTATCATCCGGTCTCATAACAATGCGTTTCACCAAATAATAGCGCAAGTCGGCGTTCCCCGCACGGAAGAAGCTGCGTAATAGTTTTTGGCCACGAATTACACGAATAGCACTAATGTCGGCGAGAAGAAGTTTGCTCGGCGTGAGCAGGTAATTAGTGATTCAATGGGCGACGGTGTGAGAAAGGGGTTGACAGGGAATTGGAAATCATTAACAATGTGTTCATTCATTGTGCAGATCACGGGGAAGTTGGTTGAAACGACTGAGAAGTTCGTTGTGAGGGCTTGAAAGTTTGTTGTGAGGGCTTGAAAGTTTGTTGTGAGAGCTTGAAAGTTTGTTGTGAGGGCTTGAAAGTTCGTTGTGAGGGCTTGAAAGTTCGTTGAGAAGGCTTGAAAGTTTGTTGAGAGGACTTGAAAGTTCGTTGAGAAGGCTTGAAAGTTTGTTGAGCGGGCTTGAGAGTTGGTTTAGAGCGTTTGGTAGTTAATTTCTATATCCAATAAAAGGAGAACAATAAGATGGCATCAGATAGAGA
>JAYVOS010000064.1:0-9235 GCA_043757775.1 Chloracidobacterium sp.
ATCAGATCGCCTAATGGCGGAGCCGTTGCAGCTTGGGCATCAACGGGCTTAACAACGGCTGATGTCCAGATGCTAATGGGAAGACAGTTTTTCAATCAGATAGGTATCGGCAATATTAAACGGATGGGCGATCTAATAAGGGATGCTAAGGCGCAGATCCCTTACGGTGCCGACGTGAGGTATTCATGGGTGCTATTTGGCGATCCTATGCTTAAGGTCAGGCAGTAATCGATTAGTTTTGTTTACTGAAAAAGGCGTCCGTTTTTGGACGCCTTTTTCATTTGGTACTCACGGCGGGGTTCGAACCTGCGACCTCTTCCTTCATAGGGAAGTGAGAAATAGACTATGGCAGAGCAAGAGATGTCAGCCAGCGAATCGTATCTGGCGAGGCTAAAGTCAAGCGGCTTTATGACAAAGGAGAACAAGGACGCTTGCTTGGAGGTAGCAAAAATGTTGAAGCGTCCATTATCCTTGGAGCAAATGAGAGAACAAGTGAAGCAACAGGCTCCCTCCGACACCTTAACGAAGGAGAAGCAAGATACGTCGACAGGTTTACTTCGGTTGACTACCTCAGAAATCGAATCACTGAAAGCGGATTTGAAGCAAAGTATGCTCGAAGCGAAAGAGCATTGCAAGATTAAGTAACTACCGGCTCGCGACATTTCCCCATCGATAACGGTGAGGTCTGCCTCTAGTTCCTCAATCGGTGCATCGATGTAATCCTGGGGAGTTTTGTATTTGCGTAAGAGAACCGCAGTGATTTTATTTATCGTACTGTCTCTGTTTTGAGCGGCAAGGGTAGACGCGTTCATCAACTCGAAGGCGTTTGCATAGTTCAGCTCAACCGCGACATCCGGATAAAGCTTTTTCAAGCGTTTGGTTATTTCGCCAACGTGACTCGCTAGAGACATAGCTTATAGCTTAAAGCAAATTTCCAAAGAGGCCGAATGATAGACCGTTTTCAGTACGCGAATCAGCAAGTCCACCCGACGGATTATTGAGTGCACATAGGCGGAATATTGCCCGATTCACCCGGGGGGGGGGGTAACGTAATCCGTGCTACAATAGTCACTTGTTATCAACGAGAAAAATTAGGCCAGGAGACCAATGAAAAGAAATTTGATATTAGATTTATCAGGTAAAATTGTCTGCCCGTTACTTTTGCTTACGTTCATTTTAGCCGGTTCTGCTTTCGCCCAGACTGCAAAGATGGTTGTGGAAATTCGTGCTGAAGTTGCGTCGATTAATAAGGGCACCGCGAAATATAAGAAAACGAAGAAGGATGTCGAAGGTATCTCGCTAGAAGGAACCGAAGCGACGTTTTATAGATCGGGTGAAAACTTAAGAAAGATTACGGCGAAAATGTTTGGCGAAAGCGTTTACGCGGATGGCGAGTTTTATTACCGCGACGGGCATTTGATTTTCGCGCTTCTCAAACGCACTATGTATAGCGATGCGCTCGGGTCGAGTAGAAAGCGTAGAGTAACGAGTGTCGAAGAGCAGAGATATTATTTCGAAAACGACAATTTGATTCGGCTGCTGATCGGAACGAAGGAACTGAATTCGAAAAATCAAAGATACACGCAGTTAAACAACGAGTTGATAAGCACTGCGAACCAGCTGCGAGCTGCGTTGGAATCAGGCGTTAAGCCAAGCGATGCGTCCCGTCCATAACAAGTACTTCTCACGTTGAAATAAAGGGTTATGTCGGATAAACACAAAATGTACGACTTGATAGGCTGGCGGGTAACGCTAGTCGTAATTATTTCCGTAATCTGCTTAGGATTTGCGGCCTTTAGCATCAGTGCCGGACACGAAACTGAGGAGGATGATCGGCTTGAGATACCGCCTGAACGATCAAAAGCCGACATGGCTTTCATGGACGCCACTTTTGCATGTTCGGCACCCAGCCCGACGCCCCTGAGTTGCGGTGTCGAGCGTTGGTCTGTTAAGACCGGAACTGATGCGGGTGCGGGTTCTGTAAATATTGGTTCCGCCAGCCCAACGACAGTTTCTGCCCTGCACGCTTTGCCTTCCCCGAGCCCAATTCCGGCAAACAGTAGGGTTCCGCCGGGCGAGACGACGCAGTGGGTGATAAACGGAACGCTGCAAAAATACAAACTCGAGAATGATTCGGATTACCATCTTGTGGTTCAAGACGGTATCGGCAACACGATTATCACAGAGATACCTTATCCAGGAACATCCCCCGCTTGTGTCGCTGCGTTAAGCCCGTTCCTGCCGGGGATCGCTGGCTCACGGTGCAAGTTCGATGGCTCAGGCTTGCCCCAAGCTATTACATTTTTCCAAACTGCAAACATACCGGTTAGGATCGTCGGCGTTGGGATGTTCGATTTTGCACACGGCCAGACCGGAGTGTCTCCGAACGGGATCGAGATCCACGCCATCCTCGACATTGTTTTTCCAAAAACCACCACTGCCGCGACGAATGTGGGCGATAACGTTAATATAACGGCAGGGGACGCCTCAATGACGATACCTTCCGTCTTCGTTGCGGGAACTACGACATCCTCTCCGATCGACCCGAGTGCGTCTGGGCCGCCTCCGGCAAGCCAAACGCTGGTCGGC
Source organism: Chloracidobacterium sp. (assembly GCA_043757775.1). GTDB lineage: Bacteria > Acidobacteriota > Blastocatellia > Pyrinomonadales > Pyrinomonadaceae > OLB17. Next base: position 2,590 of record JAYVOS010000064.1, read on the forward strand.
CCGGCGTATACTCTTTCGACAACGGCCGGCGTTACAGGCCCGATTAGTATCTGTTTTAGCGTCCCATACATTACTGACGATGCCGCCTTTGGCAGGCTGCAGATCCTGGATCTCGAAGGCGGGGCACTCGTTAACCAGACGACAGGAATCAACCCCTCGCAAAAAACCGTCTGCGCGAGCCTGCCCTCGTTATCAAAGGTGGTTGTCTCGCTAGGCACCGAACAGACACCGTTGGCGGCTTTTTCGGTTGCGGGACGCGTGTTGACGGCCGGAGGGCGGGGAGTGCGTAACGCGATGGCAACTATCAGCAACAACCGCACAGGGGTTGTACAAAGCGCCACCACCGGCCCGTATGGCCAATATCGATTTAGCGGCATCACGCCGAGCGACAGTTACACGATTACGATCGCATCAAGGCGTTTCGTCTTCGGACAGCGGCAAATCTTTGTAAACGGTAATCTCACTAATATTGATCTTGTCTCGACCAGTTGAAATCCTGAGCTCTATTTCTCTTCGAAGCTGTGTCGCTTTTGTGCAATCCGCGATATTCTCCAGCATTCGGCTGTCACTCTTTGGGTTTCGGCAGGCGAGCGAACTTGATCTTGTTGGCTGTTTTCTCTATCTCAGATTTCAGGCTCTCCTTTAGTTTAATAGCTTCGTCAAAATCTTGCTGAGCCCGCGTGTCATTCCCCATTTTCAGGTTGGCGAATCCTCTATAAGCGTATGCCTCGGCATCCTTGGGGTTCATCACTAGAACCTTCGTCAGATCGGCTATCGCTCCGGCATTCTTATCCATATCACCTCGAACGAGGCCCCTACTGAAATACGCTAGACCATTCGCGGGATCCAGCCCGATCGTCATGGTGAAATCTGCCATCGCACCCTTACTATCCGCTTTGCCGTATCGAGCCAGACCACGATTGTAATATGCCTCGGCATATTCCGGATCTATTTCGATAGTCTTGGTACAATCGAAGATCACCCCATCAAAATCGTTTTTAGTGATCCTCGCTACGCTGCGCCTGTAATATGCCTCGGCAGACCGCGGGCTGAGATCGATAGCCCTATTGTAGTCGGCCAGAGCTCCGTCCACATCGCCTTTTTGAATACGTTCTGTTCCGCGGTCCAGGTAACCCTGAGCCGAGCTTGGCTCAACCTGCCCAATAACGGCTGTAGCCAAAAGCGAGAAGATCAACAAAATTAGTAAAGCTAGGCGGCGAAGTATGAGTAGCGTGAAAAATCGCATGTTTTCCTTGTGTAGAGCGGCTGTTTGACTCGGGAACAATCCGAGAAATTCGGGTAGGACTCCGCCTCGAGTCGTAATCATCATCCTGTTTTTCGGACTGGGAGTCAACGCTTTCTTGCACTTTCGACATCACACTGGCAACGGCCAATGAATTCTTACCGAGTACGGAAGAGCCCGAAACCCAACAAAAATCTCAAAACCGACTTCGTTCAGTCCAACATTTAGTCCAACAAGCGACAATGACAGCCGTTAAGCCGTCATTGTCTTTCCGTAACCTATTAACAATAGGTAGGTTAGGGTGGTACTCACGGCGGGGTTCGAACCTGCGACCTCTTCCTTCGGAGGGAAGCACTCTATCCAGCTGAGCTACGTGAGCGGAGTCAATAATTTTCCGTTAAGGTTGGTCGCGCGGAACGATCGAAATATGCTTGATGCGAACCGGCTCCACAGGGCGTTCACCTTCTTTAAGCTGTACGCCGGAGATCGTGCGGACATTATTCATGCCATCAATTACCTTGCCAAAAATAGTGTATTTGTTATCAAATCCCGCTTCGCGTTTTAACGTGATAAAAAACTGTGAATTTGCAGAGTTATTATCGGGTCCCCTAGCTGCCCCGACAATGCCTGTATCGTATTTTAAATCTGAAAACTCAGCAATGACATTCGGTTTATCGGATTTACCGGTTCCATCATTGGCCGGGTCGGCATCTTTCGAAAGCGGGTCGCCGCTCTGTATAACCGATTCGTTTATACGGTGGAATGTGCAGCCATCATATACACCTTCTTTTACAAGTTGTTTAAATTGAGCGACCATCTTGGGCGCTATGTTCGAATAAAGCTCCATCTTGATCGTGCCATAAGCTGCCGAATTTTCCATTTCAATTACGGCGATCTCAGGATCGGCAACAGGAGTCACACCTTTTTTGACCTCTGCATTAGAGTTTTTGGCATTGTCGGACTTCTTGTCGGCGCACGACAGTGCCGTGAAGGAACAAATAACTAAAAATAAAACTGTTGAATATTTCATATTAAATAGTCTTTTTGCTGTCCAAAATGATAGTGACCGGGCCGTCGTTTATAAGCTCAACATCCATCATTGCCCCAAATTCACCTGTTCCCACTTTGGGGTTTATTTTCCGTGCTTTTGCGACAAAATACTCATAATACTGCCGAGCGTCTTTGCCTGGGGCCGAGTCTATAAAGGACGGCCTGTTGCCTTTGCGGGTGTCGCCGTAAAGGGTAAATTGCGATACGACTAGCAGTTCACCATCTATGTCAGCCACCGATAGGTTCATCTTGCCGTCGTCATCGTCAAAAATACGCAGCTTGACGATCTTATCGACCAGATAGTCAGCCTCTTTTTCCCCGTCTTTATGCGTGACTCCCAGCAGAACAAGCAAGCCAGTGCCGATCTCACCAACGACAATGCCATCGACAGTAACCTTTGCACGCGACACACGCTGGACGACGGCTCTCATATATTGAAATGTGAAAAGTTAATAACCAATAGGTAAAAATACAATACGCAGTTATTCACTTTTCACTATCAGTTATTCACTTTCAATAAAGACTTTGTTCATCACGACCGGATCATGTGGTTTGTCGTTCTGATTGCGGTCAACCGCAGCAATTGCATCGACTACATCTTGGCCTTCGATCAACTTGCCAAATTTTGTGTAACTTGGTGGTAGCGGATAATCAATATGCATGATGAAAAACTGCGATCCGTTGGTATTCGGGCCAGAATTTGCCATTGCGACGGTGCCTTTGTCATACATTCCGGCGTAAAGCTCTGATCCACGGTCGATCTCATCGTCAAACTTACCGCCCCAAGCTGATTCTCCGCCATAGCCTTCGCCAAGCGGATCGCCACCCTGGATCATAAAATTAGGTATAACGCGGTGAAAGATGACACCGTCGTAATAATTCTTATCCGCAAGCAGGCGGAAATTTTCTGTCGTTTTTGGTGCGTCCTGTTCCAAAAGTTCAAATTTGATGGTTCCTTTGTTTGTTTCTAAAACTGCGATTTTATTTGCCACTAATTATTCTCCTAAATCAAAATAAAACGTTCGATAGCGGCAGCTACGCCACTTTCATCATTACTTAAAGTTGTATAAAATTCTGTGCGTTCTAGCAACTTGGTGTCGGCGTTTCCCATTACGACCGGAGTTCCTGCATATTCGAGCATTTCGAGATCATTGAAATTATCGCCGATGGTCATTACGTTTTCGTGTGTGAAACCGTGAATCTCCGCGAGTTTAGCGACTCCGTGTCCTTTCGAAGCATCCGGCGGTAATATGTCGAGCAAAGTAAAATCAAACGCGGGGTAAATTGTGGCGAGAATCGTTACGCCATCTCTAAATTCTTCTCGCAAAGTCTTTTCCAGATCATGCATAGAAGAGCAACTGCCGGAAAATGAAATGTGAACTATCTCGTGTGTCGGGATTACATCTTCAAGGATTGGAACGTGAGCAACACCAGAACGTCCTATCTCACCACCGTGCAAGCCTTCGGACCATCGAAGGTATTGTTTGAGCGGTAAATTATCGTCAGATATTCGGTCGTAAAGCAAAATGCCGTGACCGTTTGGATCGGTACTTACTAAAGCGTCTCCGCCAAACTCTTTCCCGACGCGAACCACCTCTAAACTCGTCTCCGTCGTTAATAAGGAACAGTGAACAGTCACCTCACTTTCGGCATACTTGAGCAGTCCGCCATTATGCGTGATGAGCGGGGCGTTTAGCCCGAGATCAATCCCAACCGGCTGAGCATCGCGAAAACGCCTTCCGGTCGCAATAGTGACCAACACGCCTTTCTCTTCCGCAGCACGAATCGCCGTTCGGTTAGCGTCAGGTATCTCGCCACCCGAATTGAGCGTAGTTCCGTCGAGGTCTAATGCGAGGAGTTTGATCATCAAGGTAAAGGGATCTCGTCTTTGAACGCACCCCACAAAATCGGTAACTGCCTTATACTTATTAATAAAACGAAACCAAAGACTAAAACATCAAAATCGTTCGCGCGATACATAATTCGATTTAGAAATTCGCTTGGAATTGTTTCATTAACAGATATCGCATGTTGAGTTGAAACAAACCAATAAATAAACCCTGAAAGAGTTGCCACAGAAAGAAGATACGACAATCTCGGTCGCCGAAAAATGAAGAGAGACGCTAAACCTAACCCTAATGACACGGTAATGAATAATAGAAGCAGAGGGTGATAATCGGGGAAACAATACGGACCATAAATTATAAAACCACCATTCTCTCGACTTAATTCTTGTTCGTGATAGTAGGCATCCTGCTTAGTTTTCTCACGATAATTATCGATGGTGAAACTGCCAATCGAAAATAAAAAGGCAAGGGACGTGAGTATGATGAGGAATTTATGACGCATTTCAGGGAGAACCCTATTTTGCAGTATGCGCTTCCATATAGGCTCTAAGGAGTTGATTGATCTTGGTTTGGTAGCCGCGGCCTTCTTCCTTGAAAAACTCGATGACATCTTGGTCAATGCGAAGCGTTAGCTGATTTTTTCGGATCACTGGCTTTAATCCTTTCCTGACGACGCCGCCAACGAAAAAATCTGGCATAAGTCTTGGAATATCGCTGAAGTCGATGTCCTCGTCTTTCATGTTCCGGACGCGTTCCCAATTAGTCTCTGATGGTTTTGAAGTAGAGTTGTTCTTCATATTTTTCTGCATTTCTAAAGGATATTAGTCTAATAGAGTCATCGGTTTCTGTATGAGAAATTACCACGGTCACCCCGTCTATCATACCGATCGTATAGTATCGAAGTTCATCATATTCAAACCGTTCGTCAAGATCAGAATACGTTACATTCTCGAATACCTTGAACGCATCACGAAAATCAAGTCCGTGCTTGGTTAAGTTCTCAAGTCGCTTTATTTCATCCCATTCAAATCTCATTTTCATTGTAACTACATTATGTAACTACGTCAATTATTTCCGTCTGTTTTTTTCTCTTGCCTTTCTTTCTCCAGCCATTGCTGATATTTGGCCTTACCTTTTTCAAATTCGGCCGCTGAGGCGTAGAACCAGTGTGAGCCGTTGTTGAGATCTACGTTACGGACGTAGAAAAGGTAATCGTTCGTCTGGGGATTAAGGGCGGCCTTTATTGAGCTTTCGGAAACGGACGAGATCGGTCCCGGAGGTATTCCAGTTTTGATACGAGTGTTATACGGCGAATCGACCTCTAGGTCGCTCTTGTTGATCGTACCGTCCCAGCGGCCCATCATTTTGGCGATATAGACGTTCGTCTGGTCGATGCCGAGAGGGATATTTTTTGAAAGCCGATTGTTTATGATACCTGCTACGATCGGACGTTCGGCCTCGACGCCGGTCTCGGTCTCGATCAGCGAAGCGATCGTGACGATCTCCTGCGGTGTGCGTCCAATGCTTTTTGCCTGTGCCGTCCACTCCGGCTTCCAAAATTTGCGAAACTGATCGACCATTAACTTGATTATCTCTTGCGGTTTGGCATCACGCGGCACGTTGTAGGTGCTCGGGTACATAAAACCTTCTAGGTTTGTCGCGGTCGGGGAGATGTCCCGGATGAGCGTAGTGTCGTCCATTAGTGCCAGTATCGCTTTGTCGTCGGTGGGCGGGGTTTGCGGGAATTTTTCGGCAATGCGTTTAGCGATATCAAAACGGGTAAAACCCTCGGGGATAGTCAATTTGATGGTGCGGTCTTCACCTTTTTCGAGAACCTTTAACACTTGCAGCGTCGATATTGGTGAAGCAAACTGATATTCACCGGCCTGCAATTTGCTGTTGTCACCAACAGTACGAAGGTAAATGCTTGTCGCTATCTCGCTTGAGATAATGCCCTCGCCGGCAAGTTTTGCGACGATCTCACGCGGTGTCGAGCCTTTTTCGATCTTGATGAATTCGTTCGCTTTTGTATGCTGACGGGATGTATTTACAGTGCTATAAACCCAATATGAAACACCGCACACGGCTATGATCACAACAAAAACTAAAGCAAAAATAATTTTTACGATCTTCATACATCCACAATAAAATATCCACGGAAAGCCCTAGAGAGATCCGTGGATCAAAATTTTTCCGAAATAATTACTTGGCGGACAAATACTTGTCAACTGCGGCGGTGACAGTCTCGCTTTCCGGGGTGTCATCCGAACCAAACCTGGCAACGATCTTACCGTTTCGGTCGATGAGAAATTTATTAAAATTCCACGAAATGTCGCCGGAAAATTGAGGGTCAGTAGCTTTATTAGTGAGAAAATTATACATCGGATGCTGATCAGAGCCCTTAACGGAAATCTTTGCAAACATCGGAAAGGTCACCTTGTATTTTGACGAACAAAATTCTTTGATCTCAGAGTCCGTCCCTGGTTCCTGACTTAAGAAATTATTT
>JAYVOS010000065.1:0-2504 GCA_043757775.1 Chloracidobacterium sp.
TTTTTCATCAGTGAAACGCTCATATTAGCCAAAAATTACATTTAACGATAGAAAACCATAACTTCCTTGTTGTCAAAAAGGTATATACTGCACAGGGAAATGCTTATACGGCGGCGTAAAATGGTTTTCCGTCGCCGTTTTAGGCTTTTCTTGCTTCGTTTTATGTCTTTATTGCGCCGTGTAAGCAATGCCCTGTGACGTAACGCACATCTATTGCACGATAAAACAATAGTTTGATACAGGAAATACTGAAAAGGTTACAGGAAACAGGTAACAATCAACTGCTAATTTGCTATAAAATCCACATCGGCTAGATTGTCTGTGAGGTCTAAAAGGCGGCTCGGCGTTGCAAAGGTATGGCGGCGGGCCCCCACATTGATGACATATGTTTCGCCGGCAGTGAGGTCGTCGATGATGTATTGGCCTGTGCGCCCGGTGGTGACAACCCGCGCGGAGCTGAGAGACACGCCATTAACAGTGACGGTGGCATTGGTGATGCCGCGGCCGTCGGAGGATAATATTCTGCCCGAAACGCTTACACTCGCTGCTGTTGGCCCGACCAGATTTATACGTCCATTGTGCGGAACATTGGCAAATTCCCCGCCGAGGTTATAGAAAAATACATTTTGAAACGTTAGCGGCGAAAAACTGCCGGGCGGCGATATGGGGTTAGTTACAAACGTGATCTTGAGTATCGTGCCTGATCCGGTCATAGGGCCAACGCCCGAGACCGAAACCTGCAGCCGTCCGGCGTCACCCGCAGCGACGTTGCACGTAGGCGACAGACCGGCCGCACCGGCGATGGTCCCGGAGGTCGAACAGCCAAAATTAGCACCGCTCGGGTTTACGACCAGCGGATCGTAGAGTATGTGAAACTGAAATGCGATGATGCCGTTACCCGTGATGTCGCTGGCGGTGATGGGGATAACGATCGTGGACGGCGTGAGACGAAAAACCGTAGGTGCCGTAACGTCAACCGGCGCTGTTGTGAGAGCAGCCTGCCGCCTGATGGATGTCTGGGCACTCACAAACACGAGATTAGCTAGCCCCGCCGACATCACTAATACCCAAGCCGCGACCCCGCAAATTAACCGGAGACGTTTGAATTGTACGAACGTGGAAAAGATCGATCCAAACATAACACCCTTACTACCGAATAATATGAAGTAAACGGGTGGGGACCGCTCCCCACCTAAAACAGTTCGGTACTATTGTTCTGCAATGATCTCCAAATCCACCACACTTGCGGTAATGCTGACCGTACGCGGAGTGAATACATATCGACGCGATGCGACAGTCACGGTATATGTCTCACCGACCGTGAGGCCGCTGAACACAAATTGACCGTTACGGGTGGTCGTAGCCTGCGTGACGGCACCGGTCGTGCTGGTCACTATAACACGAGCGTTTACTACACCTCGTCCTGTAGCCGTTAGGACACGGCCCTGCAGCGTACCGGTCGATGACAGAGGCCCGACGTTGATGCGTCCGTTGACCGATGTCACCTCGTCAGTGCCGTGGTTAAATCTAAATCCGCTGATCGCGAGCGGCGAGGTCGAACCATTGCCGCCGATGATACGGAATTTCAGATTAACGTAAACACCATCACCCTGTGTCGGATACGCCCCATAGACACCTACGCGGAGCTGGCCCGGTATCGGTGTGTTATATACCAAACTGAGATTGCCGCTCAAGGTACCCGCAACGCTTGCCGATTCGTCCGCCGGTGTAACGACCGCAGGGTCGTAATTGACGATAAACTGGTAAGAGTTGAGCGACTTGCCGTTGAGGTTATCGATACGGAACGGCACCGTCACCTCAGTTCCCGTATTAGCATTACCCGCCGGCAGCGAAGCCTTGACCGCATTTGGGCTCGGGCTTTCACTCTCAGGATTTGCCAGGTTAGGCACCGCCGTCGTGCTCCAGTCACCGTTAACATCGCCCATCAGGAATGCGGAGTAGTTATCGGTATGTGTGGTTACCGGATTATGCGTAAACGTCCCCGGCGTAAATTTCCACTGACCGGCAATGTTTGGCGAATCACAGATGCCTGTCCATTTCTGGGCGATCAATGATGCGTCAAATGACGAGAGATTAGTGGTAGCAGTACCGCTGACCTTTGCCGCCAGACGCTGGGCCGTGCTGAGCGATGTCAGGCCGACCACGTATTCGGAAACCATAGCCGCGTCGTCAAGGTTAACACCATTTACCGTTCCACAAAGCTGTGTCGGCCTCGACGGCGTCATCGTGTACGATCCACCGCCAAATCCGGCTATCGAATAGAAACCCGAACCATTCGTAAGACCCGAAACCGGTATACCGCCTGCACCATTTACCGTTACACCAGAGACTAGAGCTCCACCTATGTAGTAGCTGACCGTACCGTTGACCGTGCCCGAGTTGATAGTGAACGCAGCCGCACTCGATGTCGCTGCATTGAAGTTGCTGTCCGCTCCGAGCGAGACCGTCGCCGTGTATGTTCCCGCCAATGTCGGCCGGGTCGT
>JAYVOS010000066.1:0-9226 GCA_043757775.1 Chloracidobacterium sp.
GGGCGTGAGGCGGTCGATCATTTCTTGCAGGTGCTCGACTGAGCGTACCGCGACCTTCATTATGAACGAATCGCCGCCTGTGCCGCGGTGGCATTCGAGGACTTCGTTCGAACCTTGCGCGACCTCGATGATGTGGCTGTAATCGACGCCTGTGATGCTCATCCGCACAAACGCAGTGATCGGCAGCCCGACCTTTGCGGTGTCGATCTCGGCACGGTAGCCCGTAATAATGTGAGCGTCCTCGAGTTTGCGAATGCGTTCGATAATAGCCGGTGTCGTCAGCCCAACGCGGCGGCCGATCTCGGCGTAGCTGGTACGTGCGTCAGTCTGCAATTCGGTCAAAATTTTGCGGTCAATTTCGTCGATCATACTAACTTAAGAATTCGGAATTGGCGTGTTCACGGTGTTCACGCGTTCACCTGTTCACCTGTTCACGAGTGAACATAGATTATATGGTAAAATTTGTTAATAAACTAATAATCTAAAGTCAAAACAGCTCTTTAACTGTCGAATGCTATTCAATCAGATTTCATTTTCATTTAAAATAGGTTTTTGATTACAACCGCAATTCGACCCATCGAATTTTGACGAGGAGCAGCAGCACAGATGTTGACCGACACCACAACTACAGACGCCGGATTTGAGCTGGAAAATTTCCAAGTCTCAGACGAAGATCTGCCTGAATTCCGCGATCTGAAATTCGAAAATATCAACGAACTCCATATCGACCATCCCGGAGCTAATGACGCTGATTATCGTGCCCGCCGCGACTATATCGCGCAGTGTGCCAAGAGTTTTCGTGAAACTGGTTCGATCACTGATGTCGAATACAACGCCCGCGAACAGCGTGTCTGGCGATATGTGGCGGAAGAATTAGAAGAACTGCAGCAGCGTTATGCGTCTCCCTTTTATCTGCGTGCCAAGAAAGATCTAGGCATTACAACGGATCGTATTCCGCAGCTTTCTGAGATGAATCGCCGCCTGAAAGAGCTGACCGGATTTCGCCTCGCACCTATTGAGGGGCTGGTCGAAACCCGTGGATTTCTGTCGTGGCTTTCGTATCGGGTAATGCTTTGCACGCAGTATATACGGCACCATTCGCATCCCGCATACACGCCCGAGCCGGACATCGTCCACGAAGCTATCGGCCATATCCCAATGTTCACAAATCCAAATTTTGCCGATTATTCGCAGTTTATCGGCCACGGAGCCCGCATCGCGACGGACAAGCAGCTTGAGGAACTCGGCCGTCTATATTGGTTCACGGTTGAATTTGGCCTCGTCGAACACGAAGGCGAAATCAAAGCCTACGGGGCCGGACTGCTATCCAGTTTCGGCGAGCTCGAACACGCATTTTCAGACCGGGTCGAACGACGGCCTTTTAACCTTGAACAGGTCATCAACCACGAATACACCTACAGCGACATGCAGCCCGTCTTGTACGTAATTCCATCGTATTCTGAACTTAAAGAGGTGACGCGGAAATATATTGAGAGTTTTTAGACATCATGACAACACAAAATCCATTAGGACTGAAAAAGATACATCACGTTGAGTTTTACGTTGGGAATGCGAAGCAGGCGGAGTTTTATTACCGTAAGGCGTTTGGGTTTTCGCGGGCGGGTTATTCGGGGCTTGAGACGGGGAACCGTGAGGTGACCTCGTATCTAATGCGGCAGACGAATATTAATTTCGTGCTGACGACGCCATTAAATCCGGAACATCCGGCGGCGGAGCATATCAAGCAGCACGGGGATGGGGTTCGGGATATTGCATTTTGTGTCGAGGATGCCGATCATGCTTTTCATGAGGCCGTCAGACGTGGAGCGACGCCGATAACGGAGCCGCATGACCGCTCAGATGAAAATGGTTCGGTTCGTCACTCTGCGATTGCGACTTATGGCGATACGATACACTCGTTCATCTCGTATAACACCAACAACGGCCACAATTACAATGGCGTTTTTCTGCCGGGATTCGTTGCTCAAGAGGTCGCGGGTGAGCCGACCGGAGTTATGATGGTCGATCACATTGTCGGCAATGTCGAGCTCGGCAAGATGAACGAATGGTGCGATTTTTACCGCGATGTGATGGGCTTTTTCCGATATATTACGTTTGACGACAATGACATATCGACCGAATACTCGTCGCTGATGTCGATCGTTATGTCTGACGGTCAGCATAATATTAAATTCCCGATCAACGAACCCGCCGAGGGCAAGGGCGGCAAATCGCAGATACAAGAATACATCGATTTTTACCGCTCGGCCGGTGCACAACACATCGCTCTGCTCTGCCGTGACATTCGCGGCACCGTCACCAAATTGATGGAAAACGGCGTCGAATTCTTGAGCATTCCTGACACGTACTACGAAGATGTCCTCGACCGAGTCGGCGAGATCGACGAAGACATTGAGTCACTCAAAAAACTCGGCATCCTGGTCGATCGAGACGACGAAGGCTATCTGCTCCAGATATTCACCAAACCGGTCGAGGATCGCCCGACCGTTTTTTACGAAATTCTGCAACGAAAGGGATGCAAAGGCTTCGGTAAAGGCAACTTTAAGGCGCTGTTTGTATCTATCGAAGAAGAACAGCGCCGCCGCGGGAATCTCTAAGATGGTATTCTACGAATTTGGAGGCGCCATGAGAATTATAATTTTTTTGATTTTGTTCAGCATCGCAACTGTATCGTGCGGGGTAACGACTAAAACGGCCGCAGAGAAACTAGCGGCGAAATGGTTCGACACAAACTTTGCTAAATGCGGTGAAGGTATTTACACGCGATATGAAGGAAAGAAGATAGTTATTGATCCTTCGGTTAACAAACGACTGACTTTTAATTACATTAATACCGAATTATTAACTTCAGGAAAGAATGCTATGGTGACTAGAACCATCATTCAGATCAATAACCCCTCTTCTTCGGTTGAGGAGTTGACTCTAACAGAGCCCAGTCGATTAAATGGCGTGGAATTTGATGGCTATGCTGTTATCACACCAAAAGATTTCTCATATAAGTATTTTGATCTGGACAATCCGGAGAACGGTTGGTCTGGATGGCGAGAGGCTCCGCTGTTTATCGCGCCTGACCTTTCCGATAGCATTTCACAACTCGGAGCGAAATATGCCGGCAACGCACCATTGGCACCCAAAACGCCCTTCCGAGCTTCTCTTTTCAAAGTAAAAAACAAAGACTGGCGCGAACCGTTGTCCGAGGGCTTGAGTAAGCCCGATTGTTCGATAATTCCAAATTAGTCTCGATAGATTTAGCGAAATTATTATGAATAAGTATGAATTCGATGACCTAACACGAGAGACTCTCCAGACATTCAGCGGAAAGATCCATGAGTCGCATAAGGACAAGCCAGCGAGTTGGCAATTTCTGATTCAGTTGAATACCGACTTACCATATGGCGACAAGCTTACTTATGGATTACCTTTAGACATGTGCGGATTGGAGGATTCAGAAGACAAGACTCGTTCCATTGTCTTGTGGCGGATGTTGCAGAACAATGTGCCTGTTGAAACTATAGTTTATGCGGCGAGGAGGATCGATGAACTACGCGAAGAGCTATAGTTTTAAGGACCTTTCTCGCTGGAAAATTTATGAACCTTAAATACCAAACGGGTTTCGGAAATGAGTTTGCCACTGAGGTAGTCGAAGGCGCTTTACCGATTGGGCAGAACTCGCCGCAGCGAGCACCGCTTGGGCTGTATGCCGAGCAGTTTTCGGGGACGGCGTTTACGATGCTTCGTGCGCAAAATAAGCGGACTTGGACATATCGCATCAGGCCGAGCGTGACGCACACGCCGTTCAAGCAGATCGACAACAAGCTATTTCGCTCGACGCCTTTTGGCGAGGTTACGACGCCGAATCAATTGCGTTGGGACGCTCTGCCGCTACCTGAAACTCCGACAGATTTTATTGACGGCATCACGACCATCGGGGGTAACGGCGACCTGTTTTCCCAGACCGGAATCGCGATCCACATCTATGCCTGCAATAAGGGTATGGACACGCGGTATTTTTACAATGCCGATGGCGAGATGCTGATCGTACCGGAGATGGGACGGCTTGGGATATTGACCGAGCTGGGATTGATACAGGTCGGGCCGGGATCAGTTGCTGTGATTCCGCGCGGAGTGAGATTTAAGGTAGAACCGGCTGCGGGTGACACGTGTCGCGGTTACATCTGTGAAAACTACGGATCGCAATTCCGTCTGCCTGATCTAGGGCCGATAGGTTCTAATGGCCTTGCGAATCCGCGCGATTTCGAAACGCCGGTCGCATGGTATGAGGATCGCGAAGGTTCATTTGAGCAGATCGCCAAATTTGGAGGCAATCAGTGGTCATGCGAAATCGACCATTCGCCGCTAGATGTCGTTGCATGGCATGGCAATTACGCTCCGTATCGCTATGATCTGCGGACATTTAACACCATCGGCTCGATCTCGTTCGATCATCCTGACCCGTCGATTTTTACGGTCCTGACATCACCAAGCGATCTTCATGGCACGGCGAATTGCGATTTCGTCATCTTCCCCGAGCGCTGGCTCGTTGCCGAGGACACATTCCGTCCGCCCTGGTATCATCGCAACACGATGAGTGAATACATGGGCCTGATCTACGGAGCCTACGATGCCAAAGAAACCGGTTTCGTCCCCGGCGGCGGTTCGCTCCACAACCAAATGTCGGCCCACGGCCCAGACCTCGACGCGTTTGAAAAAGCGTCGAACTCTGAGCTTGCCCCGCAAAAACTCGAAGGCACAATGGCATTCATGTTCGAATCCCGCTACATCATTCGCCCGACAAAATTTGCGATGGAATGCTCCGAATTGCAGAACGATTATTTTGAAGTTTGGCAGAGATTGAAGAAGAACTTTAAAGGATAGATGCTTTTACGATTCTTGGAATACCTTGCATGTCCGGCAGAAATTCCGGCGTTTGCCATTCTGTCAGGTCAAATAGTTCACTAACAGAGTCTGATTGATCAAAACCAATTTCCATTAAAAGAAAGCATTGCGGTTTGAGGTGTGTAGGAGCATATTGAACGATACGCCTGACGATATCGAGGCCGTCTTTGCCGCTGAAGAGAGCAAGGTGCGGTTCGTGGTCGCGGACCTCGAGTTGTAAACCAGAGAAGTCATCGGACGGAATATACGGCGGATTTGAGACGATCATGTCAAACTTGCCGGTCACGCCATCGAAAACATCGCCGTTTTGCAATGACAATCTATCGGTGACGCCGTGACGCTCCGCGTTTCGGAGCGCCACCTCAAGGGCTTTCTCCGAAATATCAATGCCGATGGCAGTTGCTGTTTTGACCGCATTAAGGATCGAGACCGAGATACAGCCTGAGCCCACGCCGATCTCGCAAAAAGTTGGGTTTTCCAATTTTTGCAGCCCTGTGATAGAGGCTTCGACGAGGATCTCAGTTTCTGATCGGGGAATGAGAACGTCAGGCGTAACCTCAAAATCTAAACCATAAAACTCTTTGAGACCAGTTATGTAATGAAACGGTTCGCGCTTTTCACGGCGGGATATGAATTCTTCAAACTTTGCCTGCTCGATCGCAGTCAACGCGTATTCCGGATGAGCGATCAGAAAAACTTGTGGTCGGTTTAAGGCCAATGCCAGCAGGCTCGATGCTTCGCGGCGTGATTCCGGTATCTCCGAATCTTTAAAGCGGGAGCTAACTGCATTTAGAGCGTCGGCTATATTCATTTGGCTCCGTCGTCGCGCATTATGGCGGGCAAGGTGAGCAAAATGATCTTGAGATCTAGCCACAGCGACCAGTTTTTTACATAAAACAGATCGAGCTGAACCATCTCTTCGAACGTGAGACGATTGCGACCCGAAACTTGCCATAGTCCCGTAATGCCGGGTTTTACATCGAGACGTTTGCGGTGCCATAAGGCGTAAGCCTCGACCTCATAAGGGATCGGCGGACGCGGGCCCACGACGCTCATATCGCCTTTCAGCACATTTAATAATTGCGGCAGTTCGTCGAGGCTAGTGCGGCGTAATAATTTACCCACACGAGTAATTCGCGGATCGTTTTTAACCTTGCCGAATACAGGTTTATTATCGTCGCCTGCGTTTGCCTCGCCACCGCCTTCGATATTTAGCTTGTATGCAGCACGGTGGACATTTTCATCCGCCCCGGCAAACATCGTGCGGAATTTGCAGCAGAGAAAAACACGCCCGTCCATCCCGACGCGCTCCTGCAAAAAGAGGATCGGGCCTTTCGAATCAAGCTTGACGATCATCGCGATAGCTAGCCATAGAGGCAACAAAATAATAAACGAAATTCCAGCGATGAGGATGTCAGAAGCCCGTTTGATAAACCGCTCTATGTCCGAAAGCGGCTCGCGAAACAGACGCACCATCGGCAAAACGCCTATCTGCTCAATGCTCGTTTTTTGCGGCAGCACGTCGAGCGGACTAGGAGCAAAGCAAAATTCGACACGCTGCTCACGCCCGATCTGCATCATCGAATCAAAGAGCCGTTCGCTGCCAAGCTCATTGGCCGTGATGATGACCTCCTGAATGCGGAGTTCACGGATCAACTCAGTTAGGTCGTCGATGCCGCCGACGACCGGTAGATCCGCGAGCATCTGCGGCCTTGTCGTTTCACTTCCTGATTCATACCAGACAATGCCGACCACGCGATAACCGAGCTCGGGCCGCTCTCTCATCTCGACCGCAGTCTGCTCGGCGTCTTGGCTCGATCCGACGATCAGCGTCGGTATCAGATTGACGCCGCGCCGCCTGAATACAGATTGTATATATCGCAACGCAAGATGAAACGCGACAAACAGAACAAGAGCGATAACATAATCAAACGCGAAAACGCCGCGTGAATAGGAGTAGTTGCGAAACGCAAAACCTCCTCGAAAAATAAACGCCCATGCGATGATCAGTAGCGAACTGACCGACACAGCCTTAAAAATCCGCGTAGCGTCTTGTGCATACGAAAAAGCACCGTGAAATTTGTAGATGCTCTGGTACACGAGCATCGCAAGGCGTATAGCTGCGCCGAAGAAAAGAATTCCTGCGTATGGAACAAATTCTTTTGACCAGGCCCACGCCGATGCTGACAGCACGGGCTGCCCTTCGCGAAGTTTGAAAGCGACGATAAAACTTAAGGTAGCGATCGCCAGATCGGCGATTATGACCAGCGATTTGACGAGGGGCATTGCCCAACGCGGTGCACGGTTTCCCGCGATTGCTACTGTGGCACTCTGTGTCATTATCTCTTTGGTGGTGTTGTTCAGGCGTCCTCCAGTATAAGGTCGGCGACTGTTTTGCGCACGGTGTTTTCGCGACGCGGATTACGTAAGGGCTTTTTGGCGAGCATGATCGTGTCAAGATCGGCGACTGATTCGATCTTTATCATACGATTTTCTCGGATCAGGTATTCGTCGATCGCAGCTGTTTTTCCTGCAAAGGTAGTCGCGGTGGGTACACCGAGAGCTGCAGCTTCGCGGTTCATCGTGCCGCCACCAGATATCACAAGGTCGGCCGACGCTATTAAGTTAGAGCCGTCCAGCACAGTTTCCGGCACAATAATATTTGCGTGTGGATGCTCGGCCAGAAATTGACCACCATCATCAGATTTTCGCGGCAGCAGGATGATCTTACAATCTGGCATCGCAGCAAATTTATCTAGAGCGTGTGATAGCATTTGGTTCGCTACACCACGATGATACAGTGCCTCCGGTGCGTGTGGCCTAACTACGACCAAAATGTCATTGGCTGAGATTCCTAACTTGGCTAAAGTCTCCGGAAAGCTTTCGTCCGGCTCAAAATCCGAAAGATAAACATCCTCTTTTATACCGTCAAACCGACTGATTTTGGTGTCCGCGACTCCAAATCTCTTAAGTGCATCAGCCGGAAAACTTTGCGGTACAACGAGCCGTTTCGCCATTCGAAACGACAGATGATTACCCGGATGATGCTCGTAGTCCATTAAATTGACGCTCTTAAACCCGAGCAAACGAGCAACTGCTAAAGGCTCTTGGGAATTATGGGAAATAGCGAGATCGATCTTTTTATCTTTAGCCCATTTTCTGAGTTCCAATACTCGCGAAATAAATTTCACGCCCTTAGACACGAGTCCTTTTCCACCGTGCGTGCCGAAAACTATTGGCTTAAGAGCCGCTTTCTGTGCCAAATCGACCGTTTGAGCATAGTCGCGGGCCGTCCATATTATCTCGTGTCCACGGCTCTCAAATTCGCGCGACAATGCCAGAAAAAAAGGTACATGAGGCGAATTTCCTAAATCGATCCAGATGCGCATAGCAGTAGTCTTAGTTGTTTAACTTATCACAAGATCCGTCAAGGAAAGCCTGCATCCATAGCTCAAACGTCAATAATTGGAACACTTGCAGGTTGAGATCTTCTCTGCCAGACGCATTTGCGTCGATGATACGACGCACCTCTTTCGGGTCGTAAATGCCGCGTTCCCTGACCCTTTTCTCGGACAAAAGTTCCTCGACCATCGGGCTTAGCGAACCGCGAAGCCAACTCCTCACAGGTGCGCTGAAACCGGCCTTTTTCCGCCAAATTACCTCTTTTGGCAGCAGATTTTCGACTGCTTTTTTGAGAATGTATTTTCGTTTTATGCCTTTGATCTTGAGACTGCTCGGGATGCGTGTCGAGAGATCGACAAGCTCTTTGTTGAGAAAAGGCACACGAACCTCGAGGTTGGCTGCCATCGAAGTTCTGTCTGTAGTGTCTAGATTCAGAGCAGGCATAAATGTCTTGAAATCGACGTAGAGCAGCCTGTTTATAGGCGAAGCGTCACGGCATTTCTCGAAATGCATCTTGTGATAACGATACGGGTCTTGATCAGTTTTCATATCTGGCAGAAGCAAATTGACCTTCATCTCGTCGGTGAAATATGTGCCAAACCCCAGATAACGCTCTTCAAAATCCATCGCCGCACTGCGGGCAAATTTCTTGGCATTACGCAGCGGAGCCGTCAATTTTCCGCGAAGCCCACCATAAAGAACTGCATCTAGAGTTTTCATCAGCGGTCGGCGAACTCCGCTCGGTATAAGATCAGTGAGTCCCGCGATCTGCATCGCCATCTGTCGCGGGTAGCCGCCAAATATCTCGTCACCACCCATACCCGACAGCATTACGGTTTGAGTTTCGCGCGCTTGTTCGGAGATCAGATATGAGGGGATCGCCATATCGATCACGGGTGCGTCCTGG
>JAYVOS010000067.1:0-9225 GCA_043757775.1 Chloracidobacterium sp.
ATTCCGCGAACGATCAGATCGATCTCGACACCGCTCTGCGACGCACGGTAAAGCGCATTTATCAGCTCGACATCGGTAATGCTGTTGACCTTGATAATGATGCGGGCAGGTTTTTTGGCTTCTTTGTGCTTACGCTCGCGGGCGATAAGTTCGAGCAGCCGCTCACGCAGATTTAACGGAGCGACAATTAGCCTATTGTATTTGTTTTGCTGCGAATAACCGGTGAGAAAATTAAAGAGGCTCGTCGCGTCTTCGCCGATCTCTTCGTCGGCGGTCAAAATGCCGAGATCAGTGTAAATGCGCGACGTAAACGGGTTGTAATTTCCGGTTGCAAGATGCACATAACGGTTCAGTTTGTCTTTCTCGCGGCGGACGACGAGCGTCACTTTAGAGTGAGTCTTGAGCGTGCTGATGCCATAAACGACGTGGACGCCTTCGTTTTCCAGCCGCCGCGCCCATTCGATATTATTTTCTTCGTCAAAACGTGCCTTTAGTTCGACCAGAGCCGTTACTTGCTTACCCAGACGGCTCGCACGCATCAACGAATTTACTATCGGCGAATCCTTGCCCGCACGATACAGGCATATCTTGATCGCTTGCACGTTCGGGTCCTCCGCTGCCTCGGCAATAAAATCCGACACCGTGCTAAACGAGGTGTACGGATGATGGAGCAGCACATCGTGCTTTTTGATCACATCAAAAATGTTTTCATTTTTTTGGAGCGGAGCAGGCACGACTGAGGCAATCGGCAGATCTTTGAGCTTTGGACGATCGAGGTTATAAAGTTGCATCAAGTCGGGAATATCGACAAATCCTTCGACCCGTTCGACTTCCGTGTCTGCTAATCCTGTCCCGGTCGTGAGCAGTTTGAGCATCTTATCGGGCATTGCAGCTGAAACTTCGAGACGGACGGCAAAACGGTCACGCCGACGCTGCAACTCGCGTTCGAGTGTTCGCAGCAGATCGCCCGCCTCGTCTTCGCGAAGCTCAATGTCGGCATCACGCGTCACTCGAAACAAAAACGGCTCGCTCGTTTTCATGTTCGGGAAAAGCTCATGCACATTTGCCGCGATCACTTCCTCAAGCAAAGCGTAACGTCCGGTCTTTTCATTGATCGGCACGAGCCGCGAAACTGTCGGCGGCAGTTTGATGCGGGCAAAACGCTTTTGGCTGAACAAATGCTTGAGATTTTTCTGCGTGACCGTGCGATTGGGTTCGATAAAAAGCCCCATATTCACGCTAAGATTAGAGATATACGGAAACGGATGTGATGAGTCGACCGACTGCGGCGTGAGTATCGGAAACAGATTGTTATGAAAGTATTTATCGAGTATCTTTTTCTCTTTGGTGTTTAGCGTCGAGTAAGCCTCGACAGTAATTCCTACTTTCTGGAGTGCCGGAAATACATTTTCGCTCAGATATGAAACCTGCCGTTTGAGCATCGGTTTCAGGCGTTTATAGATCTCATCTAACTGTTCGGATGCAGTCATGCCGTCCGGCGAAGTCCCGCCGACGCCTTCGGCGACCTGCTCTTTCAGTCCTGAAACGCGGATCATAAAAAACTCATCCAGGTTGGTCGCAAAGATCGAGAGAAACTTTAGGCGTTCGAGCACAGGCAAGCTGTCGTTGGTAGCCTCATCGAGCACGCGACCGTTAAATTCGAGCCAACTCAACTCACGGTTAAAAAACCGGCGTTCGTCCACCTCATTTGCGCCAGTTTCAGATGTCTCGACTGCCGGAGCCTTAATTTCTTTTCTTGCTTTCGTTGAACCGTGCGTCATATTAAATGGGCTAAATTATATGCCAAGAACAAGGCGGGATAAAGAAATTTGATGTTAAATCTTTTCGCGGTGAATGATACTGATCCGACGCGGCTCGTCGCCGTCGCCCTCGATAGTGATCTTAATAGTATTATTAGGAAATGAATATCCGTCCAGACGGTCGGCCCATTCGATGATAGTCACGGCTCCATCATTTTCAAGGATCTCCTCCAGTCCGACCGCCGACGCCACATCTCCGCCTCCGTCTAACCGCCAAAGATCGATATGGTAAACATCAAATTTCGCGGTCTTATAGAGGTTTACAAGCGTAAAACTCGGGCTGGTGACCTCATCAATATCAAATTCGAGCGCCTCCAAAATGCCTTTCGTCAGCAAAGTCTTGCCAGCACCCAATCCGCCGTAAAGCAGCAAAACATCACCGCCAGCGAGCGAACAGCCGAGCTTTTCGCCGAAAGCAAAAGTTTCGTTTGGTGTTTTACAGAGGTAATCGCTTTTTTCCATCAAATTCAGACAGGATGGACAGGATGCCTAAAGATTGGGTGTTGCTTCATATCCTGCTCATCCTGTATATCCTGTTCTAATTCCTTTCTAATCGCTCAAAAGTCTCAGTCAGGCACTCCCTCACGTCCGAAGCCGTCATCACACGTTTGCCGTATTTTTGCTCGGCGATGTCGCCCGCCATTCCGGCGACATAGACCGCCGCAACGACCGTTTCAAAAATATCGATCTTAAATTGCACCGCCTGTGCCGCAAAACCCGCGAGAATTCCGGTCAGTGTATCGCCATTACCGGCCTTGCCAAGCCCCGAGTTTCCCGTCGGATTTACGACAACTCTGCCGTCAGGAGCCCCGATCAAAACACGCTCCCCTTTTAGCACGAGAATAACGTCGTTTTTTACCGCAAAATCACGAACAGCCGCGACGCGGTCCCTTAAAACGTCTTTGTGGTTAGTGCCGAGCAACCGCATGAACTCGCCCTCGTGCGGAGTTAGGACCAAAAAGCTCCCCTCCTTACGAAGGAGGGGTGACGCTTTAGCGTCGGGGTGGTTCTCTACAACATAAGGCGCGATCAAGTTCAACGCATCTGCGTCCACGATAGTCGGCTGCCGCCGGTTTTCGATCACCTTTTCCACAAATCTTTTGGTGCTCTCATCCTGAGAGATCCCGCTGCCTATCGCTACCGAATCCGCCTTTTCCAGCAGGTCTTGCAGATCATCAAACGCCGCTTCCGAGATCGATCCGTTCGTCGTTTCAGCAACACCCCGAACCATCACCTCCGGCAAAACCCTCGCCGCAACCGAATCCTTCGAAGACCTCGGGGTCACGATCGTCACAAGCCCCACACCCGAACGCATAGCCGCATTCCCGCACAACACCGCCGCGCCGGAATAGCTCTCTGACCCAGCAATCAGCAATGCGTGGCCTCGTTTGTTTTTATATGAGGCATCGGAAAACTTGCTGGCGACTAGCCATGTATCGGCGTCCCACTCCTCGGCCAGAAAAAGACTGGAGTTGACAGATTTAATCAATTGGGTCGATATCCCAATGTCTGCGATAACCAGTTGCCCACCGATACTAGCGTTTGGGCAAAGAACATTGGTTGGCTTCGGAGCTGCAAGCGCAACCGTTATGGACGACTCGACGTGGAGACCGCCAGTTTCCGCTGCATCAGACATCAATCCACTCGGCATATCGACCGAAACAACGATTCGTTGCCCCAGGAATCGTGATGCCGAATTGTCTGGCGCAATATCTGAAATTACATGAGCGATAAGCCCCTCCACCGGCCGGTCGACCCCGGTGCCGAGAATCGCATCGACAACTACGTCCCAGTTTTTTGACTGCCACTCAAACCACTCATCCCACTCCTCTGGTTCCGAAAACTCGTTAAAAGCCAAACTAATACCTTTCGCACCCTCAAAGTTGGCGCGAGCGTCACCTTGGCAGTCTGCGATTTTGCCAAGCAGGACAACTTCGACATCGGCACCGGAAAGATGTAGCAATCTTGCGATGGCTGCGCCGTCTCCGCCGTTGTTGCCTTTACCACAAAGCACTAGCACTTCTTTACGCCATACCGAGCCGCCTAGTTTTTCGGTAATGACGCGGGCGACGGCGTAGGCGGCATTTTCCATTAGTAGGATCGACGGAATGCCGTATCGCTTGGTCGTCAGGCGCTCGACCTCTCGCATTTGTTCGGCTGTCAGAACCTTTTGCATGTTGGTTTAATTTACCACAGGGGGATTCGCCACGAATGCACGAATAAAAGAAAAGCGATCTCTCTTGTTCGTGCATTCGTGGCTGTCAAAAACAAAAACCGCATTGTCTCGCTAACAATGCGGTTCGTGAGTCGATTGGAGATCGTGAACAGACCTTTGGCGTGGTCAGCGTCGAATAAATGTTCGCCACTGTGCTCGTAACCGCTCTACTTCCGTTCACTTAATATAAAGGTTCATTCGATCTCTCATTCCAAAAATTATTGGTGATCCCGGGTGGATTCGAACCACCGGCCTTTCACTTAGGAGGCGAACGCTCTATCCAACTGAGCTACGGGACCTTATTCAATTACGAATTGGCAATTACGAATTAAGAATTACGAATTACGAGTCGTAGTGTATCAAGGATTTGACGTCGTAGCCGTCAAATTTGCTGCGGCCGTTGAGGAAATCAAGTTCGACAACGAATAGCAGTCCCGCGACGGTTCCGCCGACGCTTTCGACCAGATCGCAGACCGCCCTTGCGGTGCCGCCTGTCGCGAGCAGGTCGTCAACTATCAGCACCCGGTGACCTTCGCTGACGGCGTCTTTGTGCATTTCGAGCGTGTCCTGACCGTATTCGAGATCATACGAGATCGAGACTTTTTCCGCAGGCAGTTTTTTCGGCTTACGGACAGGGATAAAACCGGCTCCGAGTTTGAGTGCGAGCGGCACAGCAAAGATAAATCCCCGCGACTCAACCCCGATGACCGTGTCGATCTTGCCTTCGGGCACTTGCTCCGCAAGAGCATCGATCGTGTCTTTTAATCCCGTCGGATCGATAAGCAGCGTCGTGATGTCGTAAAAATTGATGCCCGGTTTCGGGAAATCAGGCACTTCTCTTATGAGTTTTCGTAAATTATCCATTTCTTATCTTTCTATCCTAAAAGCTGAATATAAACCACTTGGCTCGATAACTAATTCTTCGATCTGACCTACTCGCGAATGTGCAGGCCCGGCGACTAGGTCAAACTTGAAATCGTCGACCGCTTTCGCCACACCCTCTACCAAAACCTCAACGCGGCCATCTCTGAGATTCGTCACATAACCGCGCACCTGATGTCTGGCGGCGGATCGCTGTGCAAAAAAACGAAACCCGACGCCCTGCACTTCGCCGCTAATTAGGAATTTTCTCGCGATCATTAAAACACGTCTCTCGGGCCAAGAGACATTTTGGCAAGTTTACCCGTGTATGTGCAAATCCAGTTCTAGTGGTATTTGATTTACAAAACCTGTCTTTAGTGCCAGAATTGGTTTGATGAATCGCGTTATCCTAACTTTAATTTTTTTGCTGGGTGTTGTAACGGTTACGGTTTCCCAACAAAGACCCTTGCTTACTGATGACGTTGATATTACGCCCACCGGATCGGTCGAGATCGCTGCCGGAGTGGATTTTTTCCAAGACGCGAAATTCCCGCTTTCGGGAATCAAAGGCGACCTTACTCGCGTCGGCAACATCCGGCTACGCACCGGCTTTGCACCAAATGTCGAGCTCCAGATCGAAGGCACACTGCAAAATTACGTTGCGATCAATTCTCGCGGCCCCTCGGCTATACCCCTTAACGTAACCGGGAATTCGACCAACGACATTGATGATTTTATAGTCTCCGCTAAGATCAAACTTCGCAATGAAACGAAACTATTGCCTGCTGTCGGCTTGAAATTTGGCTTTCAAATGCCGAATACTGATCAAGCAAAAGGCATCGGGACCAATCAGATCAACATATTTACCAAGATCCTGCTGCAAAAGAAATTTGGTAGCGTCGTCAACAAGACAGCAAAATTCAACGCGATGGGCAACCTCGGCCTCGGTATAATGACCGCCCCGCTCGAAAGGTTTACACAGAATGATCTCCTACTCTACGGCCTCGCTGGCATCTATCGGCTGACTGACAACGTCAATCTACTCAGTGAGGTTAACGGCCGCGTTAATACTCGCGGTGGAACTGCCCCGCTCGGCACTGAAAGTATAGGACAGTTTAGATTTGGTGGTCAGATCAAGGCTTCCGGTTTGCGTTTTGACACCGCTTTCGCTTACGGCTTGACTAAATACAGCCCTCACACAGGCTTTATCTTCGGCGTAACATACGTCAGCCCGAGCATTTTCACACCCGCAAAATAACTAAATATTGATAGGCGAATGCCCTTTCCCAATGTGCGGAGCAGTCCGTATAGCCTCAGCCACAAAATCTTTCGCTATTTTCACGGCCTCAGTCAAAGTTTTCCCCAAAGCGAGATTCGCGGTTATCGCCGCCGCCAGTGTGCATCCCGTTCCATGTGTCGCTGTCGTCTCAATGAAATCGCCTTCAAAAACTATCAATTCATCACCTATATATAAATGGTCGGTCGCTTTTTTTCCTGCACTTTCCACTTTCCACTTTCCACTTTCCACTTCGAAAGAGTGTCCGCCTTTTATCAAAACATTCCGCACACCCATTTCACGCATTATCCCTGCTGCTTTCACAATGTCAGCAGACGAATTGATTGGCATTTTAGCGATCCTTTCGGCCTCTGGAATATTTGGCGTGATGAGGTCAGCGATCGGAAAGAGCATTTCGATCATTGATTCCAACGCAGCATCGTCGATCAGATCAAACCCTGATGTCGAACGCACTACCGGATCGACCACAATATTCGTTAGCTTTCGCTCGGCAATGATCTCGGCGACAGTCTCGATGATCTCACGCGATGGCAGCATACCGGTTTTTACCGCCGCAACCGTATAATCATCCAGAACAGGCTCAACCTGTTTCCTCACCGAATCTGCCGTCTGATGCACCGCTCCAAAAACTCCAGTCGTATTTTGAAACGTGACTGATGCAACCGCCGCCGTCGCAAAACATCCAAACGCCGAAAACGTCTTGATGTCAGCGACGATTCCCGCTCCACCCGAAGGATCGAGTCCGGCGATTGTCAGGCAAATTGGTTGATGCGATTTAGACATATAAAAAGTTAAGCTGTCAGCTAATAGCTATCAGCCGTTAGCTGTATTTGACTATAGCTTTGCACATATCGACCTTAGTTTGTCAGGATCGCTGAACGACCGTATCGCAGCAAATCCGCTTGCTCCTGCGGCTAAAACCTCAGTATAATTTGTCTCGTCGATGCCGCCAAGAGCTAATACAGGAAATGGCCGCAGTTCTTCGCAGACACCTTTTAGCACAGAAAGTCCAACCCCTAAACCTTTTCCCGGAGTCTCAAAAACCGGCGCGAACACAATGAAATTTGCACCTCGCTCGACTGCTTTTTTTGCGGCTTCGAGCGAATGAGTCGATGCTCCTATAATAAAGTTACGCGGTAAATTGTCTCGAATAATATTGACCGGCAGCGAATTTGCCGCGAGATGCACGCCGTCAGCACCGGCCGCAAGAGCGATGTCAGCACGGTCATTTACCAATAAATATGTCGATGTCCCACGAGTGATCTTTGCCGCCTCAACAGTTAATTCAAACAACTGCCGTCCGGTGAGCTGCTTTTCGCGAACCTGAATGAGCGGCACTTTTTCGTCCACAGCCACGCGGATAATATTGATCATCTCGCATCTGTTTTGTTCGAAATTTACAGGCGTGGCATCGCCTTTTGTAATTAGATAAATTGCGGTTTTGGCGAGGGCAAAGCTCACTATCTTTCGGTTGTGCCGTCCTGCAGCATCTTGACGCTCTGGTTGAAATGAAAGGTTTCCCACACTGCAATTAGCAGATTCATCACGCCGAGACCCGTAACGGCACCGCGAAACCATGTCGAGGCCACCACTTTCTGCAAACCGTGCACCCCTGTCTTGTCCGACAGGAACGCCAGCAGATAATTATCCGCCCACGGACCAAACAGCGTGTCCCACGGCGACAATATCAGGTAAAACCCGAGCAGCATGCACAAAATAATAAAGAAAATGACGGTAAGTCTTTCAACCATACCGTCAGAGTATAACCTCTGGAGTAATTAGCGAACAAACCGGAACACTCGCGTGGTAGAGGAACTTTTAACGCAGAGACGCAAAGTGACAACGACTCAAGTTAAGAAATGCTGTACAGCAAAAGGTAGGTTATTTGATCCCTTCGCATATTTGCGACTTTGCGTTGAAATATCTTAATGATTTACGACAAGACTTTTCACACGCTCGCCTACGTCACGAAAATCGACATTCTCAGCATAGATCTGCTCGAAATATTTCGCTGCAGTTTCCTGGTCACCATTTGCTTCATAGGCAAGTGCAAGCTCATACCACAGACCGTGAAACTCTTCGTCAGCGATGTCGCTAGTGTCAAGCGCACGTATAAACCACGTGATAGCGTGATTTGCCTTGCCGGATTGCAAAAAGCAGTGCCCAAGCAAATTTGAGCAATAGAAAAATCGCCGTGTGCCGTCAGCTGGCGTTGTAAGATTGATGGCGTCTTGAAACTCACTGATCGCTTGCTCTGTCAGACCCATTTCCTGATATGCGATCGCAGTTTGATAATGCGTGTCGTAATCGTTGTCTTCGACTGTCTCCGAGCTTTCGTCGAGTCCAAATTCCGATCGGATCTGATCGATCCCTAGCGAGTTTCCTGCGACCTCCTCAGCCACTATGACTGCCGCGATCTCAGGCGGCTCGCCTGTACCGATGCGTTTTCGCAGATCAGCAAATTGCGGTTTTTCACCAAATTCCTGGACAAGCTCAGTCAGTGCTTTCGATGCCAGATCCTGATAGTCGTTCTCAATATAAAAATTGATGCTGTCGATCTCTTTCAGTATCTTTTGCTCGTCAGCATGTAATACCGGCGATGCTATATGTCCGTCGTCAGGTGCGACATATCCGCCGCTGACGTCCGACATATTCGCGACTATCTCGGCTTCGATAACGGCACCATTGCGTTCGAGCCCTTCAGTGATCATTGCTTCTGCTTCGGGCTTATGGCCGTTAGTGTGAATGACATCATCGGTTTTGTCTGGAGCATTATCCGCCATATCTGTGACTGGCTCATCGTCGAAACCATACAGTTCGTTGATCTCGTTCAAACGGTCACGATAACGTGTCTCGTGCGGTCGGATAACGATAAGTTGCGACAGAGCCGCTCGCTCGTCGTCAATAGATTCGAGCTTCGACGAAGCCGCATAAAGCCTTTCGAGCGAAAGCCGTGTGCCGGTCTCGTCGCTGAGCCAAGTATTGTAACGGACGAGCAGACGCAGACCCGTCAATTGGTTGGGATCGCGTTC
>JAYVOS010000068.1:0-9218 GCA_043757775.1 Chloracidobacterium sp.
AGAGTGGGGGCGACAGGCTTCGACAGGGGCTTGTATAGATCTTTGAATGCACGTCGGGCTTGTATGGTTAGCTCGTTAAAAAAACTTTACACAAAACAAATGCTAATCAAGAATTAGCTCTTGCTGCTTAGTTAACTCTAAACCAGAAGTGTCTTACCGGAAGTCTGCCTGATGCGACCGGTCAAGGCATAACTCAGTTCAGGCTCGTCTCACGCCACCACCTGCGGTATGAGGTTAAAGTTAGACGGGTTAGCTTTCGAAGAGGTCTTGTCGGTTCATCTGCTCTTTGAAAGCGAAAATTAAGTGAACTGACTAAACGTGTAGATTTTACTGGTCGCAACCTTTGGATGCGGGTTCGATTCCCGCCGCCTCCACCACTTTTATCTTAGATTGCGGATTTGGATTTTAGATTCAGGATCCGCTTTCTTGATTTAGGCGTCGCTTTACAGCGAGATAAAATCCCAGCCCTATTAGATTTGTGGCGATTATAAGCCCGCCGATCTTAAGGGCGAATGCCAGTTGGCTCTCAACCTTTACGATTGGCACGATCGAAAGGCCGACATAAAGCAGCGTCATCGCAAATCCACTAAAAGCCGCTATTCTCAGCCAAACAGGGATCTTTCGGCCTGACGCCTTCAATCCGATCAGCGGTATAGCAAACATCACGAGATACGCCAGAGCGTAAAACACGCCTGAGGCGTTCCAGAGCAGTTGAAACGCCTCTTGCTTTCCGACGCCTATCAGACCGGCGATACCCATAAAGAGCGTAGCGGCCCCGACAAATAAGATCGAATTTACCGGCGTTCGATATTTTTCATGCAGTTTCGTAAACCAGGCCGGGAGCAAGCTGTCCCAACCCGCAACCATCGGCAGACGCGTATTTGCGCCAAATTGCACGCTCGATTGTGCAAGCCGGATCGAGAGCATAGCGACTATAGTCAGCGTTGCGATACCCGCGACAAGCCCAAGCGGGCCAAATCCGACGCTTAGAACCTGCGGTATCGGGGCGATCAAGTCGATCTGATCCTGCGGGATAAGAGACAGCACCGACGATGTGCCGAGTATGAACATCAATGCAATGATAGGTGCGGCGATCAACACCGAGCGGCCGATAGTTCGGACCGGGTCGCGAGCCTCTCCAGCGTGGATGGCGACGTATTCAAAACCGCCGAGTGCTCCGAATCCCATCTTGCCGAGCAGATTGAATGTCAGCAAAGTCATCGCCGGCAGTTCAAATGTTATTGGGTGATATTCGGTGATCGTGCCTTTGGCGTAATTCAATATCGGTAATATCAGTATCGAAGCGAAGATGGCAAGCATCAGCACCGCTCCGACCTTATGGACCCACTTACCGACACCGAGACCGATGGTCGTTATGAAAACAAGCACTCCTATAACCACAACATTTGTCGCTCCGATAAAAAGCGGGCTTGAGTTGAGCCACTCACCGTCTGGGCCGACGATGTAGCTAACGTATTGCGTCACCTGCAGCCCCACCTCGGACGTGCTGAGGATCGCAAAAAGCCACAGGTTCCACGCGACCATAAAGCCGACGAGATCGCTGAAACCGAGCTTTGCCCATTGATACAATCCGCCCTCAAGCGGCATCTGCTTGTTCAGATAAATAACAACGACAGCCGACGGGATGTAGAAAAGCGCTATCGCCGTCAGCCAAAGTACCACATGCGACGGCCCCTGCTTTGCCGCCACACCGACCCACGGCAGCCCGACGATAAACAATATTTGAGTCAGGACGAGATCCGACAGACCGAGCTGCTTCCTAAACGTCGCACTGTGCGCCTCAACGCGCTTTTCCTCGGCGTTAAATTCGACAGTCGCCTTGTTGTCGTTTTGCTCGTCCATAAGCGGTTTCTATTTTTGAAATGTTTCGACTACATACTAATACAGGTCGAACATTCTGAAAAGCTCAAACCTGACCCAAACGGACAAATGCGATATAGTTTGGATTGCAAGTTATGCCATCGAACACATTACCCATCGGCATTTTTGACTCAGGCGTCGGCGGCCTGACGGTTTACCGAGCCTTGCACGAACGCCTGCCGAATGAGCATTTCATCTATCTCGGCGATACTGCCCGTGTGCCTTATGGCACAAAATCAATGGCGACGGTCGAGCGGTATGCGATAGAAAATTCGCAGTTTTTGGCTTCGCGTGGCATCAAGATCCTCGTAGTTGCTTGCAACACGGCGTCGGCGCTTGCTCTGCCAAAGATCCGCGAAAAGATCGGGATCGATGTCGTCGGTGTGATCGGTCCCGGCGGGCGAAAGGCGGTCGAACTTACCAAAGGCAATCCACACGCAAAGATCGGCGTTATCGCTACCGAGGCGACCGTTGCCAGCAACGCCTATGTCGAAGCGATCCGCCGTGCGTCCGACACCGCCGAAGTGATGCAGACGGGCTGCCCTCTGTTCGTCTCGCTGGCTGAGGAAAATTGGGTCAAGGAACCGGAGACTTTTTCGATAGCTGCAAAATACCTGGCAAAAATGAAGGAATTCGCGCCGGACGCTCTCGTGCTCGGGTGTACGCATTACCCGATTCTTCGCGATGTGATCGGGCAGACGGTGGGCGAAAATGTTAAGCTTGTTGATTCCGGTGAGGCTACGGCTGACGAGGTCGCACAGCTTTTGAAAGACAAAGATCTGGAGAATCCGAATGTCCACGTTGGCAAGCGGACTCTGTGCGATGACCTCGACCATTTTTACGTCACTGACGCCGCCGACAGATTTGCCCGCGTCGCCGAGCGGTTTTTAGGAACAAAACCGTCAAAACTCGAAGCCATCGAGGTTTACGGTGTTGATGAAATAAGGAAGAATTAGCCCGCGAATTACGCGAATAGACACGAATAAGAAAATCTTTATATCTTAATTCGCGTTTATTCGTGTTATTCGCGGGCAGAAAATAAATGAGTTACGAAAGACAAGACAAAAGAACCCACGACCAAATACGCAATACCAAGATCACGCCGAATATTTCGCCGTATGCTGAGGGTTCGGCTTTGATAGAGGTCGGCGGAACTAAGGTAATTTGCACGGCGAGCGTCGAGGACCGCGTGCCGATGTTTATGCGGAACAAGGGTTTAGGCTGGGTGACGGCGGAGTACTCGATGCTGCCGCGTGCGACGAATACACGAACACAGCGTGAGACGAAGAACGGCCCGTCGGGCAGGACGCAGGAGATCCAACGTCTCATCGGCCGCAGCTTGCGGGGGGTTGTCGATACAAAATTGCTTGGCGAACGGCAGATATATCTCGATTGCGATGTGATACAGGCCGACGGCGGCACCCGCTGTGCGTCGATTACAGGTGCCTATGTCGCACTTGCTCTTGCTTGCCGCAAGTTGCTCAAGCAGGGAAAGATCAAGACCAATCCGATCATCAGCGAGGTCGCAGCTGTCAGCGTCGGCATTATCGAGGGCACTTCGATCCTCGATCTCGCCTACACCGAAGACTCGACCGCAGACGTCGATATGAACATCGTCTGCACCGGCGCCGGTAAATTCATCGAGATCCAGGGCACCGCCGAACGCGAACCTTTTACCCGCGACCAGATGGACGAAATGCTAATGCTTGCCGAGATCGGCGTCAATAAATTATTTGAGATACAGCGAAATGCTTTGGTTACTTAGGATTTCAGATTAAGGGATGTTTCGTGAAACTGATCAAATAGGGCCTTACATACTGATCCGCAAGCTCGGACGGGGCGGGTTTGGTGAGGTCTGGCTGGCGGAACGCCGCACTAAATTTGTAACCACGAAAGTTGCTGTCAAACTACCCCTTGATGAGCAAATCGACCACGAAACGATAAAACAGGAAGCAACGCTTTGGGAGCAGGCGAGCGGGCATCCGAACATCTTGCCGATCATTGACGCCGACGAATATGACGGCCAAGTCGTTATCGTCAGCGAATTTGCACCCGATGGCTCGCTCGACGAATGGCTAAAAAAGCACGGCAAAATGCCGGTCGAGCAAGCAATAGAAACGACCATAAAAATCCTCGACGGTCTGGAGTTTTTGCATTCACGCAACATCATTCACCGCGATCTGAAACCCGCCAACATCCTGCTCCAGGGCAACACGCCGCGTCTGGCGGATTTTGGCATTTCACGCGCTCTGCGGACAACGGCATCTAGCCAGAGCAGCAACGTTTCGGGAACCTTCGCCTACATGTCACCTGAGGGTTTTGACGGCAAGCGAAGCGTGCAGACCGATGTCTGGTCGGTGGGCGTAAATTTATACCAGTTTCTGACCGGCGAACTGCCTTTTCAACAAAAAGAACCGTCCGCCCTGATCGCCGCGATTATGATGCGCGAACCTGAGCCCTTGCCAGACAATATCTCATTAAATTTGAAAAATGTCGTGGCCAAAGCGTTGGCGAGACTGCCCGAAAGTCGTTACGCTTCGGCGAGCGAGATGCGCGAAGATTTGGGCCGAGTTTTGAGTGGCGAAGCGGTTGCGGATTCTATTCAATCTGATTCACGACAAAATCTTTCTGCTTCAAAAATTCCGCTAACACAGAAAGTCGCTTCTAATTTTGCTCAAAATTCTCAAGACGAAAATGAAACTGTTGTGCGCCCCATACCAATACTCGGGCGAGGTAATCAAACTAAAAGAATCGCGAAGATTTTATTATATTCAGCACTTTTTTTATTACTAGGGTCTATTGGTTTAGGTATTTATCTATCAAAGAACTCGGATTCAAGCAAAAAAGACGCGGCGAATGTTACGCAAACGCCACTGAACAACAATTCGTCAATTTCTACAAACGCCAATTTGCCAAACATCGTGGTTTCAAATATCAACGCAGAAACTCCAACACCTATTCCAGCTCCGGATAAGCCCCAAGTCCAAAGAACTATCACGCAGTATGTTTCTAGAAAAGGGGGTGACGTTAACCGTGGAGTAAAGATTTTGTATGGTGATTTGGATAACGATGGGGACGAAGATGCCGCGACAACATACGAGGAGTTTTCAGAAACGGGGCATTACACGTTTATCCTTACGGTATTTAAGAACAATAACGGCGTATTTACGTATGCTAGCTCAGAAGCCGTGTCAGGCAGTGGTTTCTATCCTCCGAAAAGTGGTGCCTTTAAGATTACTGGAATCAAAGCAGGATATATATATGCTAATTTTTACGATGATGAAGAAGCGATAGAGGGAAAAACACCTACTCAATATGTGTTAAAAGGCAATAAGTTAGTTGAAGTTAAGAAATAATCATAAACGTGTCCCCTTGAAACTTAGCTCTTCATTTCTGACTTTATACTCTTATTAGGATCAACGAATATGTTTGAAAAAGGTGTGGCAGAATCAGAAGTAGTTAAGGTTCTCATAGGCAAGCTACGAATAAGCAATTTACGTAGTAGACTAACCATCATAGATGGGCACTTCTTTAGCAAAAATACGCAATTTGGTGATACGAAAAGGAGAATAAGCGCCGTTCTAGAACCTTTCAAAGAGCGGATACAATTTCTGGACATTGTAACCTCACCGCACGATTTTAATGAGAATTATTACAATACATTATCGAATCATCTGAACTTCTTATCCGTGACCGTTACCAAAAATAATGATTTTCACGACAGATTTTGGATAGTAGATGAGAATCAAGCATTTATTGTCGGAGCATCTATAAATGGTATCGGAAAAAAGCATTTTTTTATACAAGATGATTTTTTATCCTACAATAATACCCAAACCCTTTTATTACTTTACAAAAACAACTAATCTCCAACAAAATACTAGCCCTCGCTTTCAATTTCAAATCCCATGATTGATTGAGCGAAATGAAAAATTACCACTCACAGAACTTTACCAAATTCTTTTAATCGACTTTCCTTTCAAATAACGGTCGAAAATTGCGTCGGCGCTGAGAAAACTCATGGTTTCGACAATCGCCTGCGAGATGATGATTCGGTCGAACGGATCACGGTGATGAAATGGCAAACGATTTTGTTCGACTGTGTGAGTGAAATTTACCGGTAAGAGATGGATCGAATTTTCGTTCACGTCGTCAATTATCGACTCATAATTGCCGTTGATAGTCAGTTTTCCCAGCGCAGTTTTTATTGAAATTTCCCAAAGGCTGGCGATGCTGATGTGGATTTCGTTTTGCCCGTCTTCGATTAAGGTTTTAGCGGTTTGGCTGAGTTCCTTCGCATTTGAAACAAACCACAGGAAAACATGCGTATCAATGAGATACCGCATTACATGTACTCCTTGAAATCTTCGAGCGGAGCGTCAAAATCCGGTGCCATTGTAAATTTCCCTTTCGCGCTTCCGGCTTTTCGATTCTTTGGCTTTCGATTCTGGGCGTTGAATTTCAACTTCAAAAATTCGAGGTAATGCAAAACTTCCTGTTTAAGTTGTTCGGGAAGCTGCTGAATTTGCGCTAAAATCACTTTTTCGTCCGTCATTAGGATATTTTCTCTCAATTCATCAAATTTTCCAAGACAATTTTTAGAAACGAATTTATGAATGCGTATAGTAATCGGTTTTGACTGTCCAAAGTAGAAGCGTTATCTTGAAAATCATGAATGTAGATTCAGTTTGAATTCAAAATTTTATGTCTCAGAAACAATTTGAAGGAAAATCGGCGATCGTAACGGGCGGTACGCGTGGTATCGGTAAGGCGATCGTTTTGGAATTGGCACGGCGTGGGGCCAATGTGTCGTTCAACTATTCGAAAAGCGCTGACGAGGCGGTAAAGCTGAAAGCTGCGATCGAGGCTTTGGGCGTAAATGCTTTTGCTTCGCAATGTGACGTTGCCAGTACCGAAGCTGCGGCGGAGTTTGTGGGGCAGGTAAAAGAAGCGTTCGGCACGGTTGATTATCTGGTCAACAACGCCGGTATCACGCGTGACCAGCTTATTTTGCGGATGAAAGAAGAAGATTGGGATTCGGTCATCGACACCAACTTGAAAGGCGCGTGGAATTTTTCCAAGGCTGCGGTCCGCCCTATGATGCGTAATGAAAATGGAGGCTCAATACTGAATAT
This sequence comes from Chloracidobacterium sp., assembly GCA_043757775.1. Taxonomy (GTDB): domain Bacteria; phylum Acidobacteriota; class Blastocatellia; order Pyrinomonadales; family Pyrinomonadaceae; genus OLB17. The sequence continues at coordinate 7,017 of JAYVOS010000068.1, forward strand.
CTCGTCGATCTCCGGTGTCGTCGGTATGCTCGGGCAGTCAAATTATTCGGCGTCGAAAGCCGGAATGATCGGCCTGACAAAATCTCTTGCTAAGGAAATTGCGAGCAAAAAAGTTACCGTAAACGCTCTCGCACTCGGCCTAGTCGAAACTGAAATGGCGGCTGAGATGAACGCCGAATATCGCGAAAAATTTCTCTCGATGATCCCGCTCGGGCGTCTCGGCAACGTCACCGAAGTCGCGGAGATCGCTTGCTTTATGCTTTCCCCGTCAGCCGCATACATCACCGGCCAAGTGATCCAGGCCGATGGCGGCCTTGCAATGTGATCGGAGAATGTCATTTACCTATCAGAACGAAGAAGTCGAACAGGTCGAACAACCTGTGGTTCAACCGCGTCCGCCCATTCCGCTTTACACGATCATTTTGATCGTGTCGTTTGCAGCGGTTGCGGCTGTGCAGATGCTGACTGGGTTAGACAGGTCGATAATGCTGGCAGGTTTCGACAAACCTGCGTTTCTCCACGATCACCAATACTGGCGAATCTTGACGGGAGCGGCGATGCACGACGGGTTGCTGCACGTCGCGATGAACGGCTACGCTTTTTACAATTTCGGCCGGATATTTGAAATGCTGACGAATCGAGCACATTTGGCGATAGTATTTTTGCTATCGGCGATAGGTGGCGGGTTGCTGAGCCTTGCATTTGCGCCGACCGGCGTCTCTGTCGGGGCTTCAGGCGGTATAGTCGGTTTGATCGGTTACCTCGCGGTATATGCATTTCGAAGGCGTGAGTTTATCTCGGCAGCTTTTCGTAAGAATCTGCTTGTGAACATCGGCTTTATCCTTGTTTTTGGGCTTGTGCTGTACCAAACGATCGATAATTTCGGACACATCGGCGGACTTATTACCGGTGCCGTGTATGGGTTTGTTCAAATCCCCGGCGATTCATCTTCCGATCCGCGAGAGGCAAATTCGGCGGTCGAAATTATCGGTATTGCGTCGGTCGGGATCTATGTTGTCGTCTGTGCGTTTTGTATTCTGCTGATGTTTGGCCTGGTTTAAGGCATTATTTATCAATGGCCCGCGTTCGAGTTCACCAACACGTTAATCCGCATTCGCCTTATTACAGGCAAACGCCCGATCCGATAGATCTCGCGAAGATCTTTGCTGATGCTGAGTTGCCGCTGCATCTTGATATCGGTTGCGCACGCGGGCGTTTTATTTTGCGCATGGCGGAGCTTGAGCCGGAGCGGAATTTCCTAGGCGTTGAGATACGCGAGCCGCTCGTAGGTGAGGCAAATCGCCTTGGAGAGGAAGCCGGGCTGACGAATCTCCACTACACTTTCTGCAACGCGATGCTCTCGCTCAATGCTCTGCTCGCCGACATTCCTGCCGAATGTATTCAAGCCGTCACGATACAGTTTCCCGATCCCTGGTTCAAGAAAAAACACGCCAAGCGGCGGATGGTCAACGCCGATCTTGTGAACACCGTCGTTGATAAACTCGCGACCGACGGCCGTATCTTTGTTCAGACGGACATCGAGTTTTTGGCGGAAGAAATGTTTGAATTGTTCCGGGCGGATCAAAGATTAAAGGAAATAAAAACAACTGAAAATCCTTTTCCGGTCAAGACCGAGCGTGAAAAGTCGGTCGAGGATAAGAGTTTGCCAGTTTACAGGAGTTTGTGGCGGAAACACGACCGGTAGAGAGTGTGTCTCCTCTGCGGCATTCAGCACACTCCCTACCGGTCGTGTTTCCGCCCTTACTTCCAATTTTTTTCTTTCTTAAATCGTTTTATTACCATATCACGCCGCAGTTTTGGCAAATGGTCGATGAATAGGGTTCCGTTGCAGTGGTCGGTTTCGTGTAGAAATGCACGAGCGGCGTAGCCTGTCGCTTCTCTTTCAAACCACTCGCCTTTTTCGTCCTGGGCACGCAGGCGGACCTTTGCGGGGCGAACGACAACTGCAGGGACCTTACCGAGCGATAGACAGCCTTCGGGGCTCGATTGCTCCCCTTCGGTTGCAACGATCTCGGGATTGGCGGCAATGAGCTTGATGCCCTCGCAATCCATCACAAAGAGACGCAGATTCAATCCGATCTGCGGCGCTGCAAGCCCTACGCCTTCCGCATCGTACATCGTTTCAAACATATCCTCGCAGAGTGCAGCGAGTTCCTGATCGAACTTTGTAATTGGTTGGCC
>JAYVOS010000069.1:0-9212 GCA_043757775.1 Chloracidobacterium sp.
CCCCGCTGAATACCTTAAAATATAAATCATTTCAGATCCAAGACAATTTTTCATATTACCGTGGATCGCATACTTTTCAAGCAGGTTTGAGTTTTGAAAAATACCATTCACTGAATATCTTCTATCCGTCCTCGCAAAGCATCTATGCATTTCGATCACTGGCTGATTTTTACACGGACGCGAATGCTTTTCTTACTAACACGCCCTCGGCCGTGACTCTTCCTAGATTTAACGTAAGGTTTATTAACCAGCCTGGCCTTTCGAGCCCGAACCAGATCCTTAATGTGATCTATCCTGGTTTTTACGCCCAAGATCAGTGGAAGGTTAAGGATAATTTCACTTTCACATACGGTCTGCGTATGGAGGTGCCTTTCTTTGGAAACACCGGCTTTAAGAATTCGCTCGTTGACACGTTGACGTTCACAGATGGAAAGGGCGGAGCTCTAAAGCTTGCCACTGACAAACTTCCGGGCAGAAATATCCTCTGGTCACCGCGTGTCGGCTTTAACTGGAGCCCGCTCAAGAGCCAAAAACTTCAGCTCCGTGGTGGCTCTGGTTTCTTTACCGCACGCCCTCCCTATGTCTGGATCTCAAACCAGATCGGTAACAACGGCGTGCTGACCAACATCCAGTCTCTGGACAATACGACCATCCGGCATTTTAATCCTAGTCCAGATTTCTATAAACCGACGAGCGTTACTGGTGCTCCTATTGCTGGGGCCCAAGATCTTAACTTTACGGTACCTGGATATAAATTCCCGCAGGTCTGGCGCTCCAGCGCAGCCGCAGATTATAGGCTACCTTTGGGACTAATCGTTGGTGCAGAGTATCTCTATACCAAGGATGTAAAAGGAACAGCTTACATTAACGCTAATCTGTCTAATCCTGATGGCGCTTTTGTAGGAGCTGACACCCGTCCGCGTTGGATAGCCGACACGTGTCCGACTCTAAGCGGCCAGCAGGTCAGGGTCAATTGCGAAGTCATTCAGGCTATCACTTTGACAAATTCCAGTGCCGGTAAGGCTTGGAACTTAGCCTTAACCTTGGAGAAAACAAGTTCAAAAGGATTTTGGGCGAAAGGCGGATATGCATACGGAGAATCGAAGAATCTGGTTGATGCTGGATCGACTGCAGGAACTTCGTTCAACGGCGTGATCTCACGCAGTAACCCTAACAATCCAGAACTGAGTTTTAGCTCAGCGACGCTGAAACATCGCGTTTTTGCTTCCGCTTCGTATCATAAAGACTATTTCAAATTTGGAGGCACAGGCATTTCAGCTTTTTGGGAATCTAAAACGCAAAGTGTCAACAGTTACAGATACTCCAACGATATGAACGGAGACGGCCTCACTGGTAATGATGCTCTTTACATTCAGAGAGACCCATCAGAAACCATCTTTGTTGCTAACGGTGTTTTCACTGCTGCGCAGGAATCAACGGCCTGGGAGACGTTTATCGCTCAGGATAAATACCTGTCAGCCCGTAGAGGCCAATATGCTCTTCGTAATGCGACTGTCTACCCAATTATCCACCGTCTTGACTTGGGATTCACGCAGGATTTTCATCTCAAATTCCTGCGTGCAACGCAAAAATTCCAGATCAGGGCTGACATCCTCAACTTTGGAAACATGCTTAACCATAACTGGGGAGGGGCTGTGACACCTGCTAACAATAGCTTTTCACCGTTGGCTTACGCAGGTGCTGATATTTCGGGGCGTCCGACCTATCGCTTGAACACATTCGGTGGAGCACTTATTAACCGCACATTTGATAAGAGGGTCAGTGCGGGTGACGTTTACAGTATACAGATCGGACTCAAATATTCGTTCTAGTTTGAGGTCTTTGACCTTGTTTCACTTGACTGAGGCTGTCCTGAAAATGGGCAGCCTCTTTTTTTGCGTGAGTTTAGGTTAAAATCTATTGCAGTGAAGATACTGCACATCTCATCGGCAAAGACTTATGGAGGCGGCGAACGTCACCTCGTCGATCTGTGCCGTGAATTGCAGAAACGCGGACACGAGGTTTTTGTTGCAATGCGTCCGACCAGCGAGTGGCAGAACCGGCTCGATTTTCTACCGCCTGAGAATTTTCTACACGTCTCGATCCGTAATTCGTTTGGTATGTTTAGTGCAAAACGCATCTCACGCTTTGTCGAAAAAAATCATATTGATATTATCCATGCACACGTTGCCCGCGACTATCTCGCGGCCAGTGTAGCGGCCCGCTCTGCAAAGTCTGTCAAGCTATTGCTAACACGTCACGTGGTTTTTCCGATGAAGCCTTTCCACCGTTTTGCCCTTCGAAATGTGGACGCGGCGATCGCCGTATCGACGGCGGTCCGCAATCAACTCGAACGTATATTTCCTGCTGAAAAAATAAAGATCATTGCAAACGGCATTAACTTTTCTGCTCGATCGGACGAACAAAAACAGGAGTTGGCTATGGGCTTTCGCACGCTGCACGCCATTCCGGCGGATGCTCCGCTCGTCATCACGTTGGGCGAACTAAAAGTGCTGAAAGGACAACGTGACTTCGTCCTGGCGGCAAACGAGATCGTCAAGCGTGTTCCCGATGTCAGATTTGTTGTCGCGGGAAAAGACAACACGATGGATCAAAAATTTCGCCGCGAATTGAAACGCCTTGTGCGTGTGCTCGGCATGGAAGAGAGGTTTTTATGGCTCGACTGGGTTGATGACCTTGACCCGCTGCTCGCCGCTGCAGATATTTTTGTATCGCCCTCACATTCAGAAAGTTTCGGCCTCGCGATCCTAGATGCGATGGCAGCCGGAACCGCTGTCGTGGCAACCGCAACTGACGGTGCAAAAGAGTTGATATCTGACGAAGATGCCCTCACACCTATAAAAGACCCGCTTGCACTTACCGAAAAGATATGTCGATTGCTCGAAGATACCGGAAAACGGCAAGCTCTCGGCGAAACACTCCGACAGACGGCTCAGGAACATTACGGCCTCGACAAAATGGTTGATGCGACTGAGGACTTGTATCACGAACTCATTGACTAACAAACCTTGCCGTAAACCTCATATTCGGTTTATCTTATGAGTATGCGGCTTTTAATTTCTGTGTTCCTTTTAACATCTATTTGTCTGATGAACGCATACTCGCAAACTGCGGAAAATTTTGCCTCGATCTGGGAAAAAGATCATGTTTCAAAGATTTTTCCCTCAGATGTGCGGCACGCGGACCTTAAAAAATATCTCGAACACCTAAAAAAGCTCGGCCTCAAGGTTGATGAGGTTGGCCGCAGCGGAGCTAATCGTGAGATATATCAGGTCGAATTTGGCAAAGGGCCGCTCAAGGTTTTTATGTGGTCGCAGATGCACGGCGATGAACCGACGGCGACGTCCGCACTCATCGACATGCTCGCGTATTTTCAAACGAACCGTAAAAACGATCTGGTCAAAGAGATCGAGGAATCGATCACGCTGCGGGTCGTGCCGATGCTCAACCCTGACGGGGCCGAGGCTTACAAACGCCGCAATCTGCAGGACATCGACATCAACCGTGATGCCATTGATCTCAAGACACCTGAGGCTAATCTATTGAAACGGCTTCGTGATGAATGGGCACCGGCGATCGGTTTTAACCTACACAATCAAGGGGCATTGACGACCGTCGGCCGCTCGCCGATGCAGGCTGCTATCTCTTTCCTGGTCGTATATGGCGATGCCGCTAAAACTACGAATTTTGATCAGGAACGCAACACAAGGCTCGTTTCGGCGATGATCACAGCATTGCAAAAATTCATCCCCGGGCACATTGCCCAATACGGTGACGAATACACCGCCAGTGCATTCGGCGATAATTTCTCGGCATGGGGCACGCCGACGATACTAATTGAGACCGGTGCACTTGGCGGCAAAGATGAGATGTTTTTGGTCAAGATGAATTTCATCGCGTTTATGACCGCTCTGCAATCGCTCGTCACCGGCAGCGAGGCGGACCAGGACCCGAGCCCTTATAAAACGTTGACATCGAACGGCTCCGGTGGGCTGGTCAATTTTATTTTTAGACGGGCTAATATAATTAATGCCGGGGTGACGTCTGTTGCCGACATTGCCGCCGTTAGCGAACGCCGCCGGGCGAGCCTTGCTTCGTCTGTCAAGATAACTAACATCGGCAGTTTTGCAGGCCTGACAGGGCTCTCGGAATACGAGGCAAGCGGCTTTAACGTGTATCAGCGATTCGGCAAGACAAAGGCCGGCGAGTTGGCTGAGTTTTATTTTTATAAGAAAGATCGCGTCGTCGATTGGACAAGTACTGCTCTCGCGAATCTGTTTCCGCCGGACGCTATTTTCTCCGGCGGCAAATGGATAAAAGGCGAGGGGCTTGTCACTAAGATTAGATAAAGTTAGGTCCCAGATGTGCTGACACTGCTAAAGATAAAAAATATCGCTCTCATCGGCGAACTCACACTTGAGTTTGGGGCGGGTCTGAATCTGCTAACAGGCGAGACCGGTTCCGGTAAATCTATCATAGTGGACAGCCTCGGAGCTCTGACCGGGAGGCGTGTATCGAATGACCTTATCAAGGAAGGAGAGGATTCAGCTCAGATCGAGGGTCTGTTTACAATTCCAAACGATGTCGCAACCCGCGAACTGCTGGACGACAGTGGAATCGAGATCGAAGCCGACGAAAATATCGAACTGATCGTCCGCCGCGAATTATCGCTCTCAGGTAAGAACCGGGTTTTCATAAACAATCAGCTTGTTACGCAAGGTTTCCTTAAAATCATCGGCCCACGCCTCGCCGACATCCACGGCCAGGGCGAGCAGGCCGCTCTCTACGACATCGAAACGCACATCGAAATGCTCGATGAGTTTGCTGATGTCGACAATGAAAAGGTTCGTGTTTCAGATGCCTATCGCGATTGGTCAGCGGTCAGATCAGAATTGTCGTCTCTCGAAAATGACCAATCGGAAAAGTTACAGCTGCTCGATATTCTCCGCTTTCAGGTCAGTGAAATAACTGCCGCGAATTTGCTATCCGGTGAGGATGACGAACTCGAAGACGAAAAACGCCGTCTCAACAATGTCGAAAAGCTGTCATCTCTGAGCGAAGACACCTTTGCCCTTCTCTACAATAATGATGATTCGACGATCTCGACCTTAGAAAAGGCCGCTCGAAAGATAGCGGAGTTAGCCGAGTTTGACTCAAGTTTCCGCGAATACGACGAAGGGCTAAAATCTGCTCAGGCTATTATCGAAGAGCTTGCGATCACCGCCCGTGATTTTCGTTCGTCACTCAAATTTTCGCCTGACCGCCTCAATGAGATCGAATCGCGTCTTGCCGAAATGACGCGGCTCAAGAAAAAATACGGTGGATCTATCGACACTGTCCTCGAACATCTACGCATTTCAAACGAGCGTCTGCAAAACATCGAAACCGCCGAGTTTCGCGAAGAAGAGCTAAAGAAAAAGCTTGAAACTGCCAGGCTCGCTTATGTAAAAACCGCAGATGAGCTGCATAAAAAACGTGTCTCTGCTGCAGTTAGCTTTTCTAAGACCGTCGAGAACGATCTTAAAGCTGTCGCCCTAGAAAAAGCTAAATTCGAAGTGCGGATCGGGATTACCGAAGACGACAGACTGTTAACCGTGAACGGTTTTGATCAAGTTGAATTTTATTTTTCCGCAAATCCAGGCGAGTCACCAAAGCCGTTAGCTAAAGTCGCTTCCGGCGGTGAGGCATCGCGGATCATGCTTATTCTTAAGACAGCCTCTCGCTCAGACGATGCCGGAAAAACAGCCGTATTTGACGAGATCGACATCGGCATCGGCGGACGCGTTGCTGAGGCTGTCGGGCGAAAACTCAAGGAGCTTTCTGCGACAAATCAGGTATTTTGCGTCACACACCAGCCACAGATCGCGTCTATGGCAGATCGTCATTTTGTTGTAGAAAAAAATATATCTAGCAGCCGAACAACCATTAGCGTCCGCAAACTGTCTGAGTCTGAGCAAGTCGAGGAACTCGCACGAATGCTCGCCGGCTCAGAGATAACTGAGGCCGCCCGCGAAAACGCCCGTGCGATGCTTGCTGCTGCAACCTGAATTTAACGAAAAGCCGCAAAGGGGCAAAGTCGCCAAAAAAGATGCTTTAATAAGAAGAGTCGTCTCATAATAATGAGTTGCACAACCCGTTTCATACTTTTGGGTCTTTGCACCTCGGCGACTTTGCGGTAAATATTTTTATGCTTTCTGAAATACTAGCCCATGTAATTCGCGGCGAGAGGGTCGAGTCGATCCATCGCGGCCATTTGATCGTTATCGACGGCGAAGGTAACACTGTCGCGTCAGTCGGCGATCCATCGACCGTTACTTTTTTTCGCTCGGCTTCAAAAGCCTTTCAAGCTATACCCTGCATCACGAGCGGAGCGGCTGATGCTTTTGGATTTACCGAAGACAAAATTGCGATGGCGTGTGCGTCGCATTCGGGCGAACGAATTCACATTGAACTCGCTAGTCGAATGCTTGAGAAGATCGGTCTATCGGAAAGTGACCTGCATTGCGGAGTGCATCTACCATTCAACGAGACTGCCTCTAACAACATTCTCCGTATGGGCGACGAGCCAACGCAGCTACACAACAATTGCTCCGGCAAGCACGCCGCGATGCTCGCCTTTGCAAAGCATATAGGGGCTGACATCGAAACTTACGAAATGCCGGAGAACAGAATTCAAAAACGCATCTTGCGTTGTGTTTCGGATTTTACAGAGATCCCTGAAAATGAGATCGCCATAGGTTTTGACGGCTGCTGCGTCCCAAACTTTGCCGTGCCTATCTCTGCAATGGCAAAGAGCTTTACCAACCTGATATCCCCGTCCAAACTTCACGAATCGATCCAGTTAGCTGCCAAACGGGTCGTATCGGCGATGATCAGATACCCGGAACTTATCGGTGGCAGCGAACGTCTGGACACGATGCTGATGCAAGCGGCGCCCGGCAAGATCATCTCAAAGGTCGGTGCCGACGGTGTCTGGCTTTGCGGAGTTTTACCAAGTGAAAAATATCCGACCGGACTCGCCATCGCTCTCAAGGTCGAGGACGGCGACGACCATCGCGGCCGTCCCGTCATAGCCACTGATATATTGCGTCAATTGGGAATTTTGTCTGAAACCGATCTGCCTGATCTTTCACCGATGCCGATCAAAAATAGGCGTGGTGGAGTTGTTGGTCAAATTGTGCCGCAAATCAAAATCAATTAGCAACGCCCAACTGTTTTCTAAAATCTTCTTGCCCAAAGATCCTGTCGAGCCAAAGGTTCGTCAACTTTTCCTGGATGCTGTTCGCTTTCAACCGATCGTTCAGATTTTTGAAATCGACGAAATCGAGATGCTGGTCTTGGTTGAAGCATGAAAAGACGAAGAATTCTTCTCCGGTGTGCGGATTGACGTGACGCTGCAGGCACTGAGCACAGACCTCTTTCATCATGCACTGCATGGGGCTGTTGATCGAGCCGATAGCGATGTGGTTTTCGTTTAGAAATGGCTTGAGCGTCGTGTGACGAGCCTCGCGAACGCCGTTCATCATGCGGTCTGAGCCAATTGCAATAATTCGGTTAACATCCATTAAATCAACGCTTTGCCCACCAAGGCGACCCTCCGAATAGGCGATCATCGCCTGGACGATATTACCTCGGAAATGAGCGTCCTGCGCACGCTGCGGCATTATCTCATCGCCATAATCCGTTGCCCATATGATCTGGTCCGTCGCGTTTTCTATCTCTTCACGCTTAAAAAGATCCGCTCCGTTTTTGTAACCAGCAAAGTAGATGACCTTATTGTTATTTGCCCGCAAGGCTCTTGCTATAGAAAACAAAACAGCATTGCCTAGCCCGCCGCCGGCGAGCAACACGGTCTCGTTTTCCGTGATCTCAGTCGGAGTTCCAGTCGGACCCATAACGAGAACCTCTTCACCTTCTTTAAGCAGAGAGCAGAGTCGCGATGATGTTCCCATTTCTAGAACGATCATTGACAAAAGACCTTTTTCTTCATCGACCCACGCTCCGGTGAGAGCCAGACCTTCCATCACGAGGCGAGCACCATCGATGATGGGAGCCGACGTTTCAAAATTTTGCAGCCGATAAAACTGTCCAGGCTCGAACTTGCGTGCCTGCAAGGGAGCCTTGACAATAACATCGACGATCGTCGGCGTCAGCCGGTCAACCTTAACGACATAGGCCCGCAGCTGTTCATCTAGATCTGCTTCAAGTTTGTCAAATATCGCGTCGTTCAGAGTGCGCGATTTATCGCGTTCTGACGGGCTAAAGCACGCACTCTGAACGGCGATCTCATCGGCAAAAATATCAACGACATGTTCGTAGCCAAATTTGGCCGAAGCCATTGCTTTTACGACATTTCCGGCGTATTTCGGATGATTGTCGCCGTAATAGGAGATAAATTTGCCGTCCGATTCGTAACTTGTGAAAAAACCTGTCTCGCCTGGCTCAGTCTCAACAACGTGTAGCTCGCCCTCGGCATTGCGTTCAACTTTGAAAGGCTGGAAAAACTGTTTCCATTCGTCCATTTTGAACGTGCCGGGCTTTTCCTTCTCATAAATAACGTTCGGGCTTGTCCCCGCCGCGACGCATACCGTGTGAGCCGGAAATTCGTGCATCTCGTCGGTTTTGTCAAACTTGCCGTTCTCTTCGTTGTAATTGAGCCGCTCGAAAATGAGGGCTTTGACGGCGTTAAATTCGTCGGGAACGGCCTCCGTCGGGCTCATACATTCGATGAAATTGATGCCTTCTTCGAGAGCTTTTTGAACCTCTTCGTGGTTTAGGTGATACGCAGGTGAATCCTGCAGACGCTTTCGATATACAAGCGACACGCCGCCCCAACCTTGGACAAGCGGGACGAAGTTCGGCTCTTCGCCGGCGGCTTTTGCTCGGGCACGCTCCTCGCGGATCTCTTTTCCGTGTTCGAGAAACTCCTGCAGCACGCGAATTTCTTCCTCGTTAAATTTATTTACGACCTCCTCCTCGCCAAATTCGTCAACGACGGTCTCATATTTTGCGAGCATTTTCTCGACCTGCACCGGATAGTATGCGAATATCTCGGTCGCCGTGTCGATACCGGTCAGGCCACCGCCGATGACAACGGCTGGCAGGCGGACCTGCAGATTAGACAGCGTATCTTTTTTGAATGCACCGGTTAACTGCAACGCCATGAGGAAATCCGACGCCTGACGAATACC
>JAYVOS010000070.1:0-9197 GCA_043757775.1 Chloracidobacterium sp.
GCGGCTTTTGTGCGGATGGTGATGCCTTCGTTGCCGATGAGCAGAAGTCTTCGTGCGTCGAATGAAGAGTTATTTGCCGAGACGTAAGAGAGCAAGTAACGGTTTTTTCGCAGTTCGTCGCAGATGTATTTAGCGGCACTTGAGGCTTCTTCGAAAGGGAAAACTTTACCGCCGGTTTCCTCTGCAAGCTGTGTCATTATTGCCGATGCTTTGGGTTGATCACGGCGATAAGCTCCGTTTGTGCGGTCGGGTATTTGTAGAGAATAGACCGTCACATTTTGATTTTGCAGCTCATTCAGCATTAGGTCAAAATGCATTGTGCTGCCGCGATCGAGCCCGTCGCCGATAACGATGACAGCAGTTTTTCGCATTCCCGGCATCAGCGGGAGTAAGACCTCTTTGAGAGATGCGTTGATCGCATCGAAGAGATATGGATTGCCTTTCTTTCGTAGCGTGACAAGGCTTGTTTCCAGCTTTTTCGCATCGTCGGTCCATTCCTGGATGATCTCCGGTTTTTCGTCGTAGGCAATGACAAAAAGCTGGTCGCCCTCAAATATCTCGTAAGCAAACTCCATCACGGCTTTTTTCATAGCCTCGACAGAAATCGGCAGCGTCTGGGAATTATCGACGAGTATCAGGATCTTTGAAGGGCTGGGGTCGTAGCTGAAATTTTTTATCTTTTGCTCGATCCCGTTTTCGTAAAGGTTGAGGTTTTCGATCTTTATAGGTTCGGTTTTTTTGTCGTCTCGCGAAGCGGTGGCGGTGAGGACCGTGCCTTCGACATTGGCGACGCCCTTATCCGAATGACGCGACTGTGCCAATGCAGATGCCGCTAAAACAAGCGTGCAAATTATTGAAAATAAAGCTGTTTGGCGGCGAACTATCATTCCTTGCTCGGTTTCGAAACTGTCTCGGTTTTCACTGGTTTTGTTTCGCTTGACGTGTTTGATGCAGAGTCTGCCTTTGGCGTTGATTCAGCGGGCGAACTTTTTTCGCCGACCGTGCCTTTTTTTCCGGCGTAATCGGTCACGTACCAGCCCTCACCTTTGAACTGAAAACCAGACAGCGACCACTGCTTTTCGAGCTTACCGTGGCATTTCTCACAAGTCGTCAGCGGCGCTTCTGAAACGCTCTGGCGTCTTTCGACGTGCAGGCCGCATTGCACACATTTGTATTCATATATTGGCATAAGTACTTTTTGCAGAATTCTCTGCGGTATAAAATATTATTATAGAACAAAATCCAAAGTGATTTGCGCATCGAATAAAATAGGAGGGTTTATTTGCCAAATATTATGAATATATTATTTTCAATAACATTTATCATCCTGTCATTTGTCACGCTTGCCGCAGGAGCTGTTTTTGCTCAGACCGGCGACAAATTCGCACTGCAAGCCGTTTCGACTGTTGACCTTACACGTTATACCGGCAAATGGTACGAGATTGCAAAGTACCCTAATCGGTTTCAAAAACAATGTGTCGCAAATACGACCGCAACTTATCAAATGAAGCCGAACGGGCGAATAATGGTGCAGAACGAATGTCTGCTTAAGAACGGAACAACCGAAAAAGCAGTCGGAGAGGCCAAGATCGCTGATAAAAAGACAAACGCCAAGCTTAAGGTGAGGTTTGCTTCGGGAGCCTTGTCGTTTTTGCCTTTTGTTTGGGGCGATTATTGGATCATCGACCTCGATGCAGATTACAAGTATGTAGCTATCGGCGAGCCGAAACGCAACTATTTCTGGATATTGTCACGAACGCCGACGCTCGACATCGCCACCTATCAGAATATTCTGAGACGGGCCGAAAAGATGGGCTTTGACCCGGCAAAGGTTGAGAAGTCGCCTCAGAATGCAGAGGTTCTAAAAGGAGATGTTCTGATCAAGCCGTAACTCAATTGCCGTGTTCTGCCAAAAATCGTTCGGCGTCGATTGCCGCCATACAACCTGTACCGGCAGCGGTCACGGCTTGGCGGTAGATCGCATCCTGAGCGTCACCGCAGGCAAAAACGCCTTCGACATTGGTTTTCATCGATCTGCCCTCGGTTATCAAATAGCCGACCTCGTCCATATCGAGCACGCCTTTGAAAAGGTCTGTGTTCGGTTGGTGGCCGATGGCGATAAACACGCCCTGCGTCGGAAATACGCTTTCCACATTAGTCTCGTTGTTAAAGATGCGTATGCTCTCGACACCAGTGTCTTTCGATCCCATGATCTCACGAACCTCGGTGTTCCAGAGGATCTCGATCTTGTTGTGAGCAAGGACGCGGTCCTGCATTATCTTTGAGGCACGAAACTCATGGCGGCGATGAATAAGCGTTACCTTAGACGCAAATTTTGTTAGGAACAGGGCTTCTTCGAGTGCTGTGTCGCCGCCGCCGACCACCACGATCGGCCTGTCGCGGAAGAAGAATCCATCACATGTCGCACAGGCCGATACACCGTTTCCGCCAAGACCTTCAGGTACCGGCTCTTCGCCCGGAATGCCGAGCCATTTTGCTGAAGCACCCGTCGACACGATCAGCGTATCGGCTTTGATAATGGTCGTTATCTCTGAGCTGTCTTCACTTTCCTTACCGAACAACGTAAATGGCCTCACTGAAAGATCGACACGATCGATCCAAACATTGATGATCTCGGTGCCGAATCGCAGAGCCTGTTCGCGAAACTCGTCCATCAATATCGGCCCCATTATGCCGGTCGCAAAACCGGGATAATTCTCAACTTCGGTAGTGATCGTAAGCTGTCCGCCGGGCTGCGGACCGTCTATGACTAGCGGCTCCAGCTGTGCGCGTCCGGCGTAAACAGCAGCCGTTAATCCGGCGGGGCCAGAGCCTAAAATGACCACTTTTCTGTGAATCTGCTTTTCGCTCATAATATCACTTGGCGATAAACTAAAAACTATTTTGGTTTTGCCAATGCTTATAGTATAACTATCGTTTAACAAGTTCGTCTAATAGATTCGCTTAAACTGTAGCCTTTCTCTCGCCTTTGGGAGGCCTCTGTAAATGGTTACATTCCTTAAGACTTTCATGTTAAACTTAGATTTGTATTTCAAGTTCTGTTAGCAACTTTAGATTTTGGTAATGACCTCTATTCAGCCCCAGTTTGAGGAAAAGCGGTTCGCACTCCGTATGGCTCTGCGTCTGCCGATCGTGGTTTCAGGCAGGACCGAGGATGGCGCGACCTGGAGCGAACCGACCGAGACGGACGATATATCGACTTTGGGTGCGCTGTTTCAACTGAATCAACCGATCGCCCAGGGCGACAGTTTATATGTACGGTCGCATCGCCCAAATGGTGTTCCTGTCGAGGTCAAAGCAACCGTCGTCCGCGTGATACCGGCAAGCTACGGCACAAACCGCATCGGTGTATCGATCGAAGAATCAAAGGAAAGCTGGCTGCGTCTGTTCGTAGCCTGGATCGCCGATGACAACATTGTCGAAGGCGTAAATGAATAAGATCAATTGCGGAAGCCCGCACGAAGTAAGAGCGTCATCGGCGTTACACTATGCCCTTACTTTGTGCGGGCTTCCGCAATAAATTTATGTCATACGAAACCATCACTCTAGAACGTCGCGGAAAAGTCGCGATACTGACCATCAACCGCCCCGACAAACTCAACGCTCTTAATACAAAAGTTCATTTCGAGGGCGTTGCCGCTCTCGACGAGCTTCGCAAAGACGACTCCGTTCGTGTGCTGGTTATTACCGGTGCGGGCGAAAAATCGTTTATCGCCGGTGCGGACATCAGCGAGTTTGAGGGACAAACTCCGGTCACGCAGCGCGACGCGTTTCGCGAAAGATCATTCTTTAACTCGATAGATACTTTCCCAAAACCCGTGATCGCGATGGTCAACGGCTTTTGCTTGGGCGGCGGTAATGAGCTTGCTATGGCGTGCGACCTGCGTATCTGCAGCGAGAACGCCCGCTTTTCGCAGCCTGAGATCAATCTAGGCATTATGTGCGGCGGCGGCGGCACACAGCGTCTGCCGCGTCTCGTCGGTGAGGGGCGTGCAATGGAAATGGCTCTAACTGGCGATATGATCGATGCTGAAACAGCTCATAAGTTCGGCCTCGTTAATCATGTTTATCCGGCCCCTGAGCTCGAAGCCGAAACAATGAAGCTGGCCCAAAAGATCGCTGAGAAAGCACCTATAGCATTGCAGCTATCGAAAGAAGCGGTGAAATTCGCATCACGCTCAAACCTTGACGAAGGCTTGCGAAGAGAGGTCGACCTATTCGCGATCTGTTTCTCGACAGAGGATAAAAAAGAGGGTGTCGCCGCATTTCTCGAAAAGCGTAAACCTGAATTCAAAGGACGGTAAGATCAATGTCGAATTACGAATGAAAAGATGTAATTTGCTAACTCGTAATTCGTAATTTATAATTCGTAATTGCTCTCGGGGACGTAGCTCAGTTTGGCAGAGCGCTGCAATGGCATTGCAGAGGTCAGGGGTTCGACCCCCCTCGTCTCCACCAATAATAAATAAAGGGCATCCAAACGGATGCCCATTTTTGTATCTGCTTATAAGCCGCTTATTTGCTTGGCGAATCTGAAACGGTGAAAAAGTCTCCGGTTCCGTCGTTGGTGCGGAGCAGCTTCATCACGTCATCAAATCCGAACGGCCGTGCTCCGCGCCGTCCAAACACAGCGATCTGATTGCCGCTCTCATCAGCCGCACGGTCACGGTCTAGGCCTTTGGAAATGGCGAGAGCTTCGCCCTTGGTCTTGAACGTGGAGATCAATCTCGGTTCGGGACGCGGGCTGAAACCTGCATAATTTGGCATCGTCTCGGGATCGGTCAACTGTAGTATCTTCAAGCCGTTCTTCCCGTCAGCGATGTAGCCATAAAGGCTGGCATTGGTCATCGCAACCTTTATTGAATGAGCGTCGTTGATAGTTCCTTCGCCGTTAAAAGTCTGGTCTAGTTTCGGCTGCTCCGGATGCTCGACATCGATGATCGCAATACCGTCTTCGCCGTTTGCGACGTAGGCATAGGTGCGAGCTACGTAAATATCGTTAGCATGTTTTAGCTGCACCGAGGCAGTTTGGACAAGGTGAACCTCGCCTTTCGACTGTAGATCTTTAATATCAACAACCTTCATACCATCGGCATCGACGACGAACGCATACAGGAATTGCACCGCGACCGCTTTCGGTGCATTTAACGGAACTTGCGCGGTGACCTTAGGCTGTAAAGGCGTCGAAAGATCAATTATGACCAGCTCTTTATCGGTCGTGATATAAGCATAATTACCGGCGATGGTGATGTTATTGGCACCGTTCAAAACGCCGTTCGGGTTGAATGTAACAGCGCGTTTTAGGAAATTATTTCGCGGGTCGCCGTCGAGCAGTGTGGCCGCGTTGACGAGGATCAGTCCTTCGAATTTATCAGCCACATATAGATAGGCGTATAGCGGATGGATCGCGGCTTCTTCATTGATCGCAGGGCGAGGCTTGCCAGCCTTGTCCGCTTCGGCATTTAATCGCAAAGCTTCTTCGGGCGGAACTTGTTTCAGCGTTCCGTCTTCATCCTGCACGGTTCGCCAGCGTGCAGGATCGACCGCAAGCGTCGATGGAGCCGCAACGGCCACCGCAAATTTGCTAGGCACATAGAATTTTTGCCCAAGCGGCGACACGGGGGCAGTCGTGATGCGTTCGGAAAATCCTTTGTGGTCGATCTGAGCGACGTCATAGACCCGCAATCCGCCTTTGCCCGCTGCGACATAGGCATATTCGCCGCGAACCTGAACAGACAGAGCTTCGGGACGGCCTTTGTTTTCGTAATGCTCTTTTAGCTCGCGGCCTTCGGCGACAAATTTATTGAAATTGTCTATGTAAGCAAGTTTATGCAGATTACTACCGTAAACTGCCTGCGGTTCGTCGTGTTCCGTGACAGCGACAGCCTCGAGTGCGTCGCCCGCCGCTACATAGACGTAGCGGCCCATGAAATTGACGAAATTTGTGCCTTGCAGCGTCACTTGTGCCAACCAAGCGTTGTTGTCCTTATCCTGCGAGACGTGGCAATCAGAGCAGGTCTTGGTTTCACGTCCGCGGACCGTGTGCGGGGCGTGTGTATTAAACGCCTGTCCTGAAAATCCCTCGGCTGATAATGTCTGCTGCTGTTCGTAGATCCACTCGCGATTTTGATTACGCGACGAAACAAGCACTGCAGAACTCGAACGCACAGGAGCTATGCGATGGCCTGTGACTGTGCCATCTTTGCCGAGCATAAAAATATCGTCGCGAATCACTTGGAAGTTATAACTCGTATAGTTGCGTGAGTCGCCGCCTTCGAAATGGCGGTTAGGCATTTTTTTGTTGGCCTCCATGCTCAGATGGCAGCCGAAACAGCTCGTTACCCACGACGTGTGGCAAGCGTAACAGGTCATGCTCGTTTCGCGGTGCGCGAGTTTGCTCTCATCGACACTGCCGTCGCCCCACGTCGCATTGTCCTTTTGCATCGTCTTGGCGTAGGCAGACTGGACGTTGTAATCGCGATTGCCCTCGGTGACAGTATCCTTGGTCTGTTTAACACGCCACCAAAGGTCAGGCTCGACGGTCGAATTTTGAACAATGTCACCTTTTTTGAGCTGTATGTCACGGCCATTGACATTTTTGCGTTTGATGTCAGCCGGGACGACTTCTAGAATGGGAACACGTTTACCGTCGGGCGAGCGAAAACGCAAACGCGTCAGATCGCGACCGACGAGTGGTTTGTTAGCTGTTTTACGCTGGTTGAGTTCGTTGTTATTTTCGGGCGGCATTGCAGCCTCGCCGCTCGTGATGCCGTTGGCTTTTGCATTTACGCCGCCGTGACAATCAATACAGCTGACCTCGACCGCTGCACGCGGTTCGTTATATATAATGCCCGTGCCGTGAGCGTCCTGTCGAAAATGACAATCAGTGCAGTGCATGCCTTTTTCGAGGTGAATGTCCTGCAAATGCACCGCTTTTTTAAATTTGTCAGGGTCGTCCGCCGCGACTACACGGTCCCCGGCGTCGAGCAGATTACCCTTGCGGTCTTTCTTATAGACATTTTTGAACATCCATCCGTGACCGTGCGAATCAGCAAACTGCACATTTTTTAGCTTTGCGTTAAAATCCGCAGAGCCTGTATTTTGCAAAAATATTGAATCGGACCAGAGCCCGCGGAGCGACGATCCCTCAGGATTTTTGTCCAGTTTTTCTAACTGTTCGCTTTGGGTCAGATCTCTCTGGTGATCGGTCGGGTACATCATCTTGCCGTCCGATTCGTTATCCCACCAAGTCTGGCCGAGATACGTCGCGACCATATTTGTGCCGGGGTGCATATGACAGGTCATGCACTGCGTTGTCGGAATTTGCGACGTGAATTGGTGCTTGATCGGATGTCCCGACTCATTTTTAGGAATGTTTGTATCTGCCGACTGTGAAAAACCCTGATTACCGGATGTGGCATAATGTCCAGCGGCGAGCTTATTGGTGTCATTGGCATATACGACGTGACACGCCGTGCAGCCGGCCGAGCGGTAATCACCCGCATGGTCGTTTGTGCCGAGAAAATTGAGCGTCGGGTCGAGCAGACGCGTTTTCTGCAAGCCCAGAAAGACCGGATCGGTGCGGTTATTGGTCCCGAGGCCGCGCGGGCTGAGGCCTTTATCAGGCTTGCCGCCTTCTTCTTCTCTATCGGGATTGCCGATCTCGAGACGACGTTTTCCGCCGCGTTCGAAAACACGCAGGATGTTACCCGGCTGCGTTACTTCCCAACGAGGCAGCGGGTCAAGCATCGCCAAAAACCCTTTGAAAGCCTGTTGTTCGCGGGTCGGTTTGGGATTTGCGGTCAGCGATTGCGGATTGCCGTCTTCGCTATAGCTCTCGCCGTAGTGAGAATCCTTTAGAGGAGATCCGCCGTTGTTGTAAAGAGCCGCTCCCCACAGCATCGACCCGTGGGTCATCATACTGCTCGATGCTTTTTGGTTTTGATCCGTGTGGCACTGGCCGCACGCCTGGCTGACAACGCGAAAATCGCCGGGGTTTACAAACCGGACAAACTCGCGGCTTTCTTTTGCGATCAGTGTATTTGAGCGTTCGGGGTTGCGGCTCGAGCAATCGCCGTCGCTCTTACATCCCCATTCTTTTGGAAATTTCGGTTGGACGTGAGCAGCGATCTTAGTTGTCGCGGCCGGATTGCCACCGTGACACGAGGTGCATGACAACCCCTGTGCATCGTGGCCAGTTTCATCAACTGTATCGAAAACATCGCCTTTAGCATTGTAGCGGTGCATCGGCTCGATATTTTTGTGACAGACGGCACAGCCTTCGATCTTAGCGTCGTCAGCTTTTGGCTCGACTGCTACTGATTGAGGAGCGGCCTGCGGCGGTGCGGTTTTTGTTTCGACAGGAGGTTTTACGGACGAATTATCGTTCTTTTTAGCAAAGGTTTCGTCTTTCCAGAAAGCAGCGGCCAGCACACAGGCAAAGACCAACAATACGATCAGTTTGATGCGGATATTTATGTTAGTTCGAGCGGCCATGGCTTAACCTTGTCCTCAAGTGTTTAGAAAACCAGCTTCATCTGGCTGAATAACGAGTACTGCATTTTCGTCGGATTAGGGATGTTGCTCACCGGTGTGCAAAACGCCGGTACAGGGCAATTTTGCGTGCGATCTGTATAAATATCGTGAAATCCTTTACCGGCAAAGAATGTGCTGCCGCCAAATGTGAATGTCAAATTATTGATCAAAAACGGACGATACACGACGCCGAGGCTCAGGTCGTATCCGATCTCATGATGAACGGTCGGCTCGAATAAGACGTATTTGAGAACATCCGTCCGATGAAAACGCAGATAATTAGCATTGAAAACAGCTTTGACAGTTTGCGTCAACTCGGCATCGACTCCGGCGTTGAATATCAGTATGCCCGGATTGACGAAATTTGCCTGGCCCTCGGATTTGCTTGATCGAAGGCTAGGCAAGAGGCTGTTGCCCTGCACCAAGCCTACATCGGTCGAAAGCAGACGAATGCCCTGGCGGTTCCAATATGAAAACTGCCCGCCGACGAAATTTGGGTCGTCGAAAATCGCGTCAAATCCGGTCGCTTTGTTGTCGGTCGGGTCTTTGTCGCCGGACGCAAAAAACGCAGATGTTCTGAATCGCAGCCAGTTTTTATCTATCGAAGCCTCGACTGCAGCCATTTGTGCCCGAATGTCGGT
>JAYVOS010000071.1:0-2494 GCA_043757775.1 Chloracidobacterium sp.
AAACAAGAACTAAAAGAAAGACAAGCCGAGGAGTATGTTCAGGCCGAACGTCTGATCGTTAACGAGGACAATGACAATCAGGAGATATTGTCTATTAAAAGTGTCAGCGACTCTCCACTATCGATCGCATTTTTGATCCAGGAAGACCTTGTCTCTAACTTTAATTTACAGATCAACGATATTAAGAAATTTATTCGTGAACTGCCAAAAGGGTCACGTGTAATGGTGGGATATCTGCGTGGCGGGTCACCCGAGATCAGGCAGAAATTTACTGATGACCTCGATAAAGCTACTAACTCAATTCGTATTGTCTCAGGTAGTCAAAGCTCAGCTCCGCGCAGTCCTTATGATGGGGTAAGCAGTATCCTTAATAGATTTGATGCTATGCCTACTGGACGCCGGGCTGTGCTTTTATTCTCTGACGGCCTTGATACATCAGGAGGGCTAAATCTTGCCTCAATACTGCAAAGTCTCGATCTAGATCAGGCGATCCTACGATCTCAGCGTAAAAGCGTCGCCGTCTATTCATTTTATACCCCTACAGCATTGACCGAAAACACAGGTTCAACATTTGCACTTGGGGCTCAAGGTGCTTTATCTAAGCTTTCTGACGAAACCGGCGGCAGGGCGTTTCAAAAGGGCTTTATTACGCCTGTAAGCTATTTACCATTTTTTCGAGACATGGTTATGGCACTAAATAGACAGTTTGCCTTGACTTATCTTTCAACCCACATGGACAAGGGCTACCATAATGTTAAAGTGTTGAGCACGAACCCAGAGGTCAAGATCGAACATCCGAAAGGCTATTATTATCATTGATCTAACCGATCTTTGTATTGCAAGATTGGCATACTCGGACATCTTCTTTTATCAGCAAGCCTATCCAAAATAACGGAAAGAAAAATACCAGCAAGACAGCAAAAGTAACCCAACCAGCCGTTGAGATCCGTTTTTCAATACGAGGCAGATACTGGCTCATGCAGCGTGGGCAGCGAAAAGCTTGATGCATTTGTTGGTTCTGCTGATAAGCGAGAGGAGCAGGCCTATATTGCTGGTTCGCGGCTTCGAAATGAGAAGTCGCCGGTTGAACTCGATCTATTTGAATGGTGGGTCGTGCTTCGTTTTGAGTCTGAAACTCGTCAGTTTTCCATGAATACGGACGCGGAGCTGCATGGTCGAACGGATTGTCCATCACCGGTTTCTGAAAGTTGAATTTAGTTCCGCAAAAGCGACAAAAGACACTTTCTCCGGCATTAAGTTTTCCGCAATTTTGACAAGGATTCATATACACCCGGTTAAGTGCCAACCGTTTATTTACGAATAATAGCAAAGATTTGTTCGTTCGAAACCCCCGGCAACGCTTTTTGTTGTAGAGTCGTCTAAAAATTGAGTAATCTATGTGCAGAACAGATTACTAACCCGCATTACCAATATGAAAAAACTGCTCACAATAGGCCTTCTTGTTATCTTATTTTCAATTGTTTCGCTAGCTCAGTCTGACGCTGACCTGCGAGCCGTCGTCGAAAAAGATAAGACCAGTCGCGATAGTAAGGGCCAGTTGTTGACTCTACCCGCGATCGATCATATTACACGGGGCTTTACTTATCTTGATAACCGCCAATTCCCTCAGGCTCGTGAACATTTTCAAAAGGTTTTAGATAATTATCCGACGGATGCTCTGATACAGCGTGCTTTGTTTGGTTTGGGACGTGCTTTGATGTGGGAACGTGAATACGCAAAAGCGATCCCATATTTTGACCGCGTGTCGCGTGAATTCCCTGCCAGCAAAGATGGTCGGGAAGGGCTCGCTTTCAAAGGGGCATGTCATCTACGTATCGGAAAGAACGCCGAAGCCGCAAAGATCTACGAGCAATATACAGTAATGTATCCGACGGGCGAACGTATTGATTCCGCGTATCTGAATATGATCGATACCCTGCGCGAAGCGGGTAAATATGACGAAGCGAAAGCAACTGTGGATAAAACACGGCAACGATTTCCCGGTCAGCCAACCGAAGCCAATGCACTACACGCTCGACTCAGAATGGAGATATATCGCGGACACTGGAGCGACGTTGAGGCTACTGCTGCGTTAATGCAGGCTCAGGTTAAATTTGCCGGAGCTATGACCAGTCTTGACGAAGTAAAATATCTACGAGCCTTTGCCCTCGAAAAGAACGGCAAACGAGGTGACGCGATTGCTATTTACTCCTCAATACCTGATACAGGTACATCCTATTACGGCGGATTAGCCACAGACCGGCTCAATGCGATCAATCCTGGCGTTAAACGCACTTCGCAAAGTTCTCCGCGGAATATTCAGGATTATCCCGCAGCGTTTCGGACAGAAGTTTTACAATATGCAAGGGCGAAAAAGCTCGACCCTAGATTTGTGCTTGCAATAATGAAACAGGAAAGTACTTTTAGACCTGGGATCAAATCACCATCAGCCGCTCGCGGCCTTTTACAACTTGTGATGGACACAGCACTCAAA
>JAYVOS010000072.1:0-2482 GCA_043757775.1 Chloracidobacterium sp.
GAAATGGATGGACCGGGCAACCAGCTCCTTTCCTGTTCCGCTCTCCCCTTGAATCAGAACATTGGCACTTGTGTCAGCGACTTTTTTCACTAGGTCAAATACACGTTGCAGGGTGTCACTTTTTCCGATTATCTCGGGAAAATTATATTTTTGTCTTAATTCACGTCGTAAGACCCGATTCTCCAAAAAAAGCTGACGCTGCGTAACGGCATTCTTTATCGTCTGGAGAAGATCTTCGTTAACAAATGGCTTTGTGACATAGTCATAGGCGCCTTTACGCAATGCTGCGACTGCGGAGTCAACCGACGAGAATGCGGTCATAATGATCACGATTGCTTCGGGATCAATGGATTTGATCTGATCTAGGAGTTCCAGACCATCCCTGTCGGACATTTTAATATCGGTAAGGGTGACAGCGATATCGTGTTCAGAAAACAACTGCAAAGCATTTTCTGCGCTGTCAGATGTGAAAACGTCGTAGCCCGAATCTTCGAGTAGCTGCCGCAAAATTGCACGCATCAATTCTTCGTCTTCGACCACCAAAACGCTTACTTTTGCCAATATCGACATCTTATTACGAGATAAGTTAGTCTAACACAAGGCTTTATTGTTTATTTGGTTTCGTGCTAGCATCTTGTTTATAAGTTATTGATTTAATGCGGTTTCTAAATCTCAAAATCCTAATTCTCACGATCTTTTTGTTGTACTTTTCTGCTTTGGGACAACAGACAAATCCGGTCGAGCGCCAGGTCTCAAACCCGATCACTGATACGCCGAATATCAATCCGATCTCGTCCGAGCAGAGTGTTGCCGCACCTAAGCCGAAAAAGAAACCGAGCTTTGAGCAAGAGGGAGGCGACGGCGAGGTTGTCGTCTATTCTGACAAGCAGACCGTTGAGGGTGAAAAGGGAAAACGAATCGTTCATCACATTGGCAATGTTGATGTTCATTACGGCATATATCGAATGCAGGCAGACGAGATAACGATATACGAAGCCGAAAATAAAATGGTCGCAAAAGGCAGCGTCATTTTTGATCAGGGCGACGATCAGAGAATTACCGGAGCAACATCCGTTTGGAACTACAAGACGAAACTTGGAACTTTCGAAGACGCCACCGGCTTTACAAATCAGACAAACGACGGCACTATTCTTTATTTTACTGCCGCACGGGTTGAGCGAGTATCTCTCAGCGAGATCGTCGTAACAAAAGGAAAGTTCACGGCTTGTGATGAGGCTAAGCCAAAGTGGAGCTTTACCGCCGATCAGGCCAAGATCAAAACAAATGATAGGCTGCGTCTTAAGAATGCTCGATTTCGTGTCAAGGATATTCCGCTTTTGATCGTTCCATTTGCCTCGATCTCAATAAAGCAGAAAGACCGCAGCTCGGGCTTTTTAACCCCGTCGGTCGGGTATTCGGGCCGAAAAGGGCTGCGGCTTTCGACTGCATATTACCAAACATTGGGTGACTCAGCGGACGTGACTTTTCGCGGAGATCTTTACAGCAAGCGCGGCTTAGGGTATGGCTTGGATCTTCGCACACGGGCCAACTCTAGATCATATTTTAATTTTGGTTTCTACGCTGTCAAAGACCGTATTCTTGGACACAAAACGGATGCAACGCACCCCGATCAGGGCGGCTCGATCATCTATGCCGAAGGCGTCCATTATTTTCCAAATGGTTTTACTGCTGTAGCTGATCTCCGGATCACATCAAGCCTCGCATTTCGACAGGAATTTTCTGACGGCATCCAGCAAATAATCTCGCCGATCGAAAATTCACAGATATTTGTAAATAAGAGTTGGGGGGAATATACTCTCAATCTGCTGGCCCGCACACAAGTAATTTCGATTCCAAACGTGCGAGAAAAGACACGAAATCTGCCGAGCATCAGTTTTGAAAAGCGTCCCTCGATGCTGTCTTTTCTTAACCCTGTCTATTTCTCGTTCAAAGCCAGTCTTGAGGGCGTATCACGTCGCGAAGAGGTCGATGACCTTGTTCTGTATCGTCAAATGACCCGCTCTTCGCCGGTAGTGACACCGGCGACGGTACAGCGCCTCGACGCCTATCCCGAACTGATCTTGCCGCTGCACACTAAATATTTCAATTTTACGGCGACCGGGGCGGCCCGTGTTACTTTTTATTCAAATTCTTTCGATGCACGTCGTCAGGTCATTAGTCGTGACGTGATCCGTAAGTATGGCGAGTTTGTCTTCGATGTAAGGCCGGTTGCTCTGGCAAAAAACTTTTACGGTAAAGATGATAAGTTCAGATTTCGTCATGTGATCGAGCCATATTTAACTTACCGTTATGTGAGAGGTGTCGATAATTTCAATAAGATAATCAGGTTTGATTATATCGATACGATCGCAGATACGAATGAGATCGAATTTGGTGTGATAAATAGGTTTTATACCCGCAGATACAGTGAGGCAGTAACCCCCGAAGCCCAAAAATTGCTGCACGATAATCCCGATTCGGC
>JAYVOS010000073.1:0-9110 GCA_043757775.1 Chloracidobacterium sp.
CAAACACGGCAGGATGGTCGCGAGACCTAGCCGCAAAACTAAATTTAACACAAAAAAGAGTATCGCGACAAGTATTTTTTATCTGGCAACGAGGTTTAGTGTCGGATAAGTAAGCGAGGGTATTTTGTTGTAAGCAAACGGCTAAAAATGCTAATATCTTGAAAGTCGGCAGCGCTCGTCGGCGGCAGACGCGGATTACGCGGTGCCATTTTCGGTAAACAGTAAACGGTAATCAGTAAACGGGAGATGGGAATCTATCTCACGCCATCTTTTACCAGTCACTTGTCACCCGTCCCCTTTCACATTTCCGACGTTCCACTTTGGATGAAGCACCATCTTTTTTCCGACATTTTGACCGGGCTGAATTTTGTCGCGATAGGCGGCGGAAATGGACTCTCTACGCTACTTTCGGGCTTAAAGCATTTTGTCCACGCGCACGAGACTGAGCCGATATGGCTCGACAATCTGTCGGCGATCGTTGCGGTGACGGATGATGGTGGCAGTTCGGGCAGACTGCGTGACGAGCTGCAGATGCTGCCTCCTGGCGACATACGCAACTGCATGGTAGCGCTCAGCGAAGATTCGCAATTATTGTCGAAACTCTTTCGCCACCGCTTTCGCGGCGACGGAGATCTGGGCGGACATATATTTGGCAATCTGTTTTTAGCGGCTCTGACCGAGATAACAGGTGATTTTGCTGAAGCTGTAAAACTCTCATCAGAAATTCTTGCAAGCAAAGGTCATATTTATCCTGCGACCGTCGCTGATGTGCGGCTTGCGGCTGAGCTGACTGACGGGACAACGGTTCGTGGTGAGACTAATATCGGTCACGTCGGGCATCATATCAAACGCCTGTATCTAGAACCTGCTGATTGTCAGCCGATGCCTGAAACTCTTGCGGCCATTCACGAAGCTAATATCATAAGCGTCGGGCCGGGATCGCTGTGGACGAGCCTGCTGCCGCCGATACTCGTTGAGGGAGTAGCGGATGCTATAGGGGCTTCGTCGGCGACTAAGATATTTGTCTGTAATCTAATGACGCAACCGGGCGAAACTGATGGTTTTTCGGCACGACATCATTTGGAAATAGTGCGTGAATACGCACCGCAGATCGATTTTGATTACGTCATCGTCAACGATCATCCGATCAGCAAAAGTCAGGCCGATAAATATGCCGGTGAGGGAGCCGAACAGATCGGTATCCACGGTTCGGTTACGCCCGAAACGATCGAGGGAGCCGAGATCGTTTATGGTAATCTGTTGGACGATGGTGAGATGGTTCGCCATCATTCGGGTAAGTTGGCGCAAGTAGCGCTGCTGTGTGCATTGCAGCCGATAGAAAAAAGTTTGCAGAGTTTCCAGGGTTTGGTGAGTTGACAGAGTCATCGGAACCAATTTTCCTGAAATTTTTTCTCTATATCTCTGTAACTCTGTATTTTAATGAAGACTGATCTGGACATATTAATTCTCGCGGCGGGACTTGGCACGCGGATGAGGTCAAATCTTGCCAAGGTACTGCATAAGCTCGACGGTCGGCCGTTGATAAATCACGTTTGCGAAACGGCGTTAACGCTTTCGCCGCGGAAGATCTATGTCGTTGTCGGACATCAGAGCGAAGACGTTCAGGCGGCGGTTTTGAATGAATTGGATGAAGCTAAAGCGGCGTTTGTCTGGCAGAAAGAACAGCTTGGGACAGGCGATGCTGTGAATGCGGGACGTGAGTTTTTACAGGATCAGGATTCGACTCTGCTGGTGCTGTCGGGCGATGTGCCGATGATCACGCCTGAAACGCTGGATTCGCTTGTAAAAAAACACGCTGAGTTTCGCGGTAAAGGTGCAAGCTGTACGGTTTTGACGGTTCGGCTGAAAGACCCGAAAGGTTACGGCCGCGTGGTGCGGGATGAAAATGGCGAATTCGATCGGATCGTCGAACAAAAAGACGCGAGTGACGAGCAGCAACAGATCGACGAGATCAATTCGGGCATATACTGTTTCGACACGAAAAAGCTTTTTGCGGCCCTGTCGCAGATCAATAACGACAATGCCCAGGGCGAATATTATCTGACCGACGTGCCGCAGATATTGAGCGAGGCAGGCGATGATGTAGCGATATTTCAATGCGGCGATCCGCGTGAGGTCGAAGGCGTTAACGACCGCCGCCAGCTTGCTGAGATGGAAGCTGAAACTCGCAGCCGCACTGTCGCGAAACTGATGCTCCAAAGCGGCGTAACCTTTATCGATCCCAAGGCAGTCTATGTAAGTGCCAAAGCCTCGATCGGCCGCGACACGGTCATTTATCCAAATGTGACTATCGAAGGCGGCAGCGTGATCGGCGACAATTGCACGATCCGATCGGGCACGCGTATCAAAGAGTCGAAAATAGGAAACGGCGTCGAGATCCGTGACAATTGCCTGATACGCGATTCTGAGGTCGGCAATGAATGCTCTCTCGGCCCAATGGCGCACCTTCGCGGCGACGCCGCAATGATGGACAGCTCAAAGGTCGGAAATTTTGTTGAGCTAAAGAAAACTAAGCTTGGCAAAGGCTCGAAGGCAAGTCACCTGACATATCTCGGCGACGCAACCATTGGCGAGAAAACAAATATCGGTGCCGGGACCATCACGTGCAATTATGACGGCAAGAACAAGCACGAAACCCACATCGGCGACGGTGTAAAGATTGGATCTGACACGATGCTTGTCGCACCGATAACTGTCGGCAATGGCGCCGTTACTGGTGCGGGGAGTGTTGTCACAAAAGATATTGCCCCAAATAAGCTAGCGGTTGGGGCACCAGCACGTTCGATCAGAGATCTTAGCGATGAATAAATTATTCACTATTAACTGTTCACTAAAATAATATGTGTGGAATTGTTGGATACGTTGGAAATAAACAGGTTGTGCCGCTCATTATTGACGGCCTCAGAAAGCTCGAGTATCGCGGGTATGACTCGGCAGGTATTGCGGTAGTTGATGACGACCATAAGCTCTCGCTGCGACGTGCCGAGGGTAAGCTGCGTAATCTTGAGGAAGTCATACGGCTGAAACCGCTTGACGGAAATTACGGCATCGGTCATACGCGTTGGGCGACGCATGGGCGTCCGACGGAGGAAAATGCTCACCCGCATCGGGATCAGTCGGGCAAGGTCGTCGTTGTTCACAACGGCATTATCGAAAATTACCTGACGCTCAAGGAGCGTCTGCAGGCGGACGGGCATCAGTTTTACACCGAAACGGACACCGAAGTCATTGCACATCTCATCGGGGAATATGTTGATAAGGATGGGCTGTCGCTTGAGCTTGCGGTTCGTAAAACTGTGGCTGAGTTAAAGGGAATTTTCGCACTTGCGATCATTTCGGTGGACGAACCGGACACGATAATTGCAGTTCGCGAAGGTCCGCCGGTCGTTATCGGTATGGGTGACGGCGAGTTTTTTGTCGCGTCGGACATACCGCCGATCTTGGCTCACACGCGTGACGTTTTCTTTCTTGGCGACCGTGAGATCGCAGTTTTGACCAAGGACTCAGTTCGCGTAACGGATTTCGACGGTAATGTTGTCGAGCCTGAGCAACAGCGAATCACTTGGGACCCCATCATGGCCGAGAAAGGCGGCTTTAAGCATTTTATGCTCAAGGAGATATACGAGCAGCCGCGTGCTGTGCGTGACACTTCGCAGGGTCGCGTCTCGCTCGACACCGGCAAGGTCTATCTCGACGAGATGAACATTTCCGAAGACGAATTCCGCGCTTGTACGTCGATCAAGATTGCGGCCTGCGGCACGAGCTGGCACGCCGGCTTAGCCGGCAAATATATGCTCGAAAATCTCGCACGTGTTCCGGTCGAGGTCGATTACGCGTCGGAATTTCGCTATCGCGATCCGGTTTTGCGTGAGACCGATCTGATAATTGTCATCTCGCAGTCTGGTGAAACCGCCGACACGATCGCGGCGATGCGCGAGGCAAAATTATCAGGCTGTAAGGTGCTTGCGATCTGTAACGTCCACGGCTCGATGATCACACGCGAGGCTGACGGCACTATCTTGACGCACGCCGGGCCGGAGATCGGCGTGGCTTCGACGAAGGCGTTTACCGCGCAGATGATCGCTCTGTATCTGTTCGCGATGTATCTGGGCGAGTTGCGCGGAAATATTGACGAGGCGAAAGGTAAAAAGCTTGCTCAGGATCTGGCTGAATTACCGCTAAAGATCGAGCAATTACTAAACGATGCCGACTCGATTGAGGAACTTTCGAAGGAATTTTTTCGTGTGCAGGATTTCTTGTATCTTGGACGTGGCATCAATTTCCCGGTCGCTCTTGAGGGAGCTCTGAAACTAAAAGAGATCAGCTACATCCATGCCGAGGGCTATCCCGCAGGCGAGATGAAACACGGCCCGAACGCCCTGATCGACGAGAAATTACCCGTCGTTGTCGTCAATACCAAGGAGACCGGCAACGCAGGAAGCGAGCTGCGTTACGAGAAAACACATTCGAACATCGTCGAGGTCAAGTCGCGTGACGGTATCATCATCTCCGTCCTGACCGAGGGTGACACGATGAGCAGTAAGGTCTCAAGCCACGTCATCGAGATTCCCGAAACGTCCGATCTGCTCGGCCCGATCCTGTCGATCGTGCCTTTGCAATTGCTGTCGTATCACATCGCCGTTCGACGAGGCTGCGATGTCGATCAGCCGCGAAATCTGGCGAAATCGGTGACGGTGGAATAGTCAATGAAAGCAATACTTGTCCGTGAATTTGGTGAGCCTGAGGTAATGGAACTGGAAGAAGTCGAGACGCCTCAGCCGACGGGCTCTCAGGTACTCGTTCGCGTTCATGCCGTTGGTATCAATCCGGTTGAGACGTATATTCGTGGTGGCGGTTATCCGAGTCTGCCGGCGCTGCCATACACCCCGGGAAAGGATGCGGCGGGCGTCGTCGAGAGCGTGGGCGAAAGCGTGACGAAATGGAAAGCGGGCGACCGTGCTTATACTGCTCAATCGATAAGCGGAACATACGCGGAATACACTCTGTGCAATGAGCATGAGCTTGGCCGTCTGCCGGAGAATGTGAGCTTTGAAAAGGGAGCTGGGATATGGACGCCGTATGCGACGGCCTATCGAGCTTTGTTTCAAAAAGCGAAGGCAGTCGGCGGCGAGACAGTTCTGGTCCACGGAGCCTCAGGCGGTGTTGGGATCGCGGCATTGCAGTGGGCGAAGAATGCAGGGCTAAAAGTATTCGGTACGGCCAGTTCGGACGGAGGCAAAACCCTTGTCGCCAATCAGGGCGCCGATGCCGTTTTTGACCATTCGCAGGAAGGCTATCTTGACGAGATCAAAGCCGCGACGGGTGGCACCGGCGTCGATGTGATTATCGAAATGCTCGCGAACGTCAATCTGCAAAAAGATTTCGAGGTCTTAAAGATGTTTGGCCGCATCTGCATCGTCGGTAATCGCGGCTCGCTCGACTTTAACCCTCGTGTGATAATGGGCAAAGACGCGACCGTTACTGGAATGGCTCTTTACAACGCCCCGCAAGCCGCATTTGATGAGATCCACGTTGCGATCTACGACGGCTTGAGCAAAGGTTATCTCGATCCCATCATCAGCAAAACATTCCCCCTTGCGGACGCCGCTGCTGCTCATCACGCTGTAATAAACGACAAATCCGCAGGCAAGATCGTATTGACTATATGAAGATTAATTAGGCGGTTCGAGTCCTTCGGGTAAAACGTGTTCGGTTTTGGTGCCGCCGAGGAATATGATCGCTCCTTCGCCGTAGCCGAAATCGTAGTCTTCTGCCTTGAATAGGTTTCCGGCCTTTTCATTGCCGGTCTTGCAGGGATTTTCTTTCGGGTCGCTTTGGCCATTTCGTCGTGCGGTGTATTTATACAGATCATCACCCGATCTATTTGCGAGCGGTGGAGCGGTCGCAAAGATCGATAGCGGCACCTGGCTGCATTTCGCTTTTACACCGCCAAAAAACTCGCTGAAATTATTTATCGAATTGCCGCGAATCGCGTTCATCTTTGCATTGACGCGTATCTCTCCGAGCTTATGCTCAGCGGGAGAGTCGCTCGCGGGATTTTCGATGAGCGAGGCTGCCCACCAGACGCCATCTTTTTCAGTTCTAATTCGGGCGAGGTGCAGCCGATAAGCCACATTTTCCTTGACCTCGAACGGCATTCGGCAGCTCCAGCCTTCGCCCTCGCCGCCAAATTTTGCACACGATTTGCCGACGGCTTTGTCAGCATTCCACAGCGAAAACAATGCTTGTCCATTTCCCTCGTCGCTTGTATTGAAGCCAAGATATCCGCCATGTGCGGGATCGGCAGTCCAGGCCCAGGTCATCACCCATTGCGAGCCGGTCGCTGTTTTTGCGATCCAGATGTTTTGATCGACATCAGTGACGTCGTTAGACTTTTCGCCAAATTCCCAATAGACGTAAGCATTAGCGTATTGCTGTTGCTGGGCGGCTGTCAGTAAGGGCATCGCGACGGCAATGGCCGCGACCATTATCAGCGGCAATAGTTGTGATCTGACTGTCTCAAAACGTCTCATATTAATTACCCATATCTTCGGCGCAGTTGTAGCGGCGAATCTTTGCAGTGCCCTTGAGTTTTACTTTCTTTGCATCCACGGTCGGGGTTGGTTTCGGAGCGGCATCGTCAGCCGTGGCGAGCCATATCTCACCGGCGAGCGTTTCGCGATAACCGCCATCGATACCCCTGAATCTTGCCGGGTCCATTCGCCGAGTATTTACCCAGTAATACGTCATCCTTGCCAGACGAGCCTTTGCCTCATTGCGTTTGCCTTTGCTGCCGCCGTAGATGATGACGTACGCCATGCTGTTAGGGTCGTTTTGTATCTGCACCGCAAGGGCATCGAGATAGGCCAGCTCAGCTTCGCAATTGATATTGCCAAATTCCTGAAACTTAACGGCTTTTCGGGCTGACGGATCCGTAAGTTTATGGCTCTCGCCTAAGGCTTTGAGATACTCGGCACGGTGTGATGCGTATTCCATCTCTGGACAACTATATGTCGCGATCCGGCCGCTTACGCTGTCGGTGATCACAACGTAGTCTTTGCCTTCTTCGTAAGAAACTCCGCACATTGACGAACTGCTTGACGTATAGACCACGGCCTCGGTCGAATTGACGCCGCGCCAATATTTATCAACGGCGAACGTCACCTTCGATTCATATTTAGCCTGATCTATCTCGATCTTTGTTACGCGGCCGGAAAAGGCAACGCCCTTGAAATCTTTAGCCCAAACATTATAGTCGGTCTGCTTTTTTTCGATCTCTGCGACGCACGAGCAAGCAAAAGCGTTTTGAGCGGCGAAAACAAATACTGCTGACGCCAATATGATGATAATTTTTTTCACTATTTTCTCCGTAAGATAAGCTTTAAAGTAAATGTACACCGAAAACAATTGTTTCTAGAAGTGGACTAACTATAGACGGGTTTGCCAATATTTTCAAGAAAAGATTATACGTAGGCTGATATCAATTCCGCTCAGCACGGCGGCGGATTTAAGCCGGTACCCAGTCTCTAATAAGATAATAATCCATATGCCAGACGGCGGACCGTCATTCGCGTGCCGTCATCACGCAGCTTCTACGAAAGAAACTGCGAGCATCATCCATACGAATGATACTCGCAGTTTGCTTGGCTTTGTTTAGATCATCTGTTCTCGATGATCACCGCTACACTACTTCGTAACTGTTAACGTAGCCGTGGTGGTGTGGCTCAAAGTGCCGCTGACACCATTGATGCTAAGCGTGTAGGTAGTTCTTGGTGTGGTGGACAGCGTCGTCACAGTTAGCGTCGAAGTGCCTGTTGCCGGGTTCGGAGTGAATGTCACGGTTGAGCCGGCAGGTTGTCCTGCCAAACTCAGGGTGACCGCACCGCTGAATCCGTTAGACGGCGTTATCGTCACAGTGTAGGTGGCGGAAGCGCCGCGCCGAACGGATTGTGACGTCGGACTTACCGAGAGAGAGAAGTCCGCTGGCACAGCGGTCACTGTGACGCTGGCCGCCCCGGTCTTGCCACCACCAGACGCGCTTACAGTATACGGGCCGCCTGCGGTCGAGCCGGCAGTAAACAAGCCGGATCCGCTGATGGTTCCACCGCCACTCACCAACCAGGTAAACGGCGTTGGCTGTGGGCTGTACGGCTGGTTGAATTGATCGAGTGCCGTCGCCGTAAATTGCTGCGTTCTGCCTGTCGAAACCGATGCGCTTGACGGTGAGACGGTGATCGTTGTTAGGACCGGAGGTGCCGTCACGGTTACGCTCGCTGTTCCGGTCACGCTCCCGCTGGCCGCTGTCACGGTGAAGGAGACGCCTGCAGTCGAGCCGGCCGTGAACAACCCCGCTGCGTCGATCGTGCCGCCGCCGCTTACGGACCATCCGAATGTGGGCTGTGGGCTCATCGGCTGGCCAAATTGGTCACGCCCTGTTGCCGTAAACTGCTGAGTTCCGCCCGTCTGAACCGACGCGCTGGACGGAGCGACCGTGATGGTCGTCAGTACCGCTGGAGCTGCGTTGCAGTTTGGAAACTTAAAAGACGCGATCTGAGTGCTCCAGTTAAATGTGCCGCTGCCCTTTAAGTACTCCGTCGTATAGAAAAAAGTGCAGTCGTCGGTCGGGTCGATGGTCATCGCGCTATAGTCGCCCCATCGGCTCAAGCCTGTGGACTGGGAGCCTCCACCCGCTTTTATGATGTTTTCAGCCTGCATCGTGCCCAATGCATCGCCAGGTGCACGTCCGGTGTATCGGATCGAAGGGAATAACGACGAACTTGAAGCGCTGTAACCCATCCCGATATTGCCAACCTTATCCATAGCGATACTGCCCATCCAGCGATAGGTCGAATCTGGGGCGTAAGTGCCCGATTGGAATATAGTAGGTGTGTTGGGCGTGCGTATCTCATACCAGCGCACACCGACGCTCGATCCGGCTGTGACCGAATGGTTAACAACCAGCGACTCGTGGTCGCCGAAGTTTCGATAGGCCAACCGGTACATCAGTCGATCGGCAAGCGAATCTAGCTGTTGCGAGGTGCCAGACTGAGGGATGCAAGTGCCTCCCGCACAAGCCGGTGTAAATGGCG
>JAYVOS010000074.1:0-32383 GCA_043757775.1 Chloracidobacterium sp.
CATAACGGTTTCTCCTGTCAAAGAGCGAATTCTTGTCTGTCAACATCGATTCTACTCGATGCCTCGAGAAACCGTCTTTATAACATCAGGTCAGACCCCGTTTTTACCTTCATCGTCACTGATTTTCGAGATCTTCTGCGAGGTGTTTCGAGAATCTAGATTTAGCGATATTATGGACAAGCGCTACCAGGTATTCGTAAGCTCGATTTACGTTGACCTTAAAAAGGGAACGCCAAAAAGTAATTCAAACCTTGCTTGAGGCAGATTACATTCTTATGTTTGAAATCAGAGCGGTTCGTAGGACCGCGTAGCGGACCTTGGGAAAGAGCATGTTGGAAATTTGGAAAAAGCGACGAAGACTTGAAGCAGAGGCCCGGAGACTTGATGACGATTTTGCCGACGCCGAAAAACGACACGACATCGATGACATGGAGGCTATCGATTATCAGAGGGAACATAAACGAATGTGGATCGATTCAATCGACACACATAAGTTGCAAAAGAAGCTCACCAAACGGGGCATTGAATTACCACGGGACAAACCTTCGTGGTGGTACACCGATATGCACTGGGACTTGGATCCAGCTGAAGCACCAGAGTACCTTTCTCCCGTCGGAAAAGCCGGAGCCACGAAACTGATCCGCGAGGATAGACGTGAAACAATCAAGTTTTGGATGAAAGTCTTGACACTGATTCTAACCGTATTGACGGGACTGGCTGGTGCAATAATTGGAATCATAACGACTCTGAAAGACCTGCCCACCATATCCCCTGTACAATAAATACGGGGAATATCACGTGGGGATCAGGCGTTCGATCCTGCTCCTCCTAAACTGTCTGAAAACGCAGCAACGCTCGTTGACCCTATCTTTTGCTAGGCGAAGAAGCCACTAAAGACTTGAGTCCCAGTTATAAAGCCCTTAATCATTGGAAAAAGCTGTAGCCTTCGATGCGGTGCCGTCTTATAATTTTGCATTTTTTTGCAGAAGCAGTTAATCTTCATTTATGCTGAAATCAAAGCTTTCAACCTCAGGAATCATTTTTATTCTTATCGGAATGGGTTTTACATTTCCTGCATTAGCCCAACGTAAGACTGCGAGTTCTCCGTCTAAAGTCGCTGCCACTAACAAACCTAAGTGTCTTTCCACAATTGATATTGATACAACCTATGATCGATTTGCGAATCAGTCCCTCAGAATGCTCTTCCTCGGATTTTTAAATGAAACCGATAGATTGAATCTTGGTTACGCATTTTCGGGACAGGTATTGACCAAATCTCCGCTGAACATTAACTTTCAAGTGATATCTTCACCTCCAACCTTTATAAGCACAACAAAACCGCAAGCCATATTCATAATCGACGGTCGTCGATTGATTCTCAATTCAACGGGTTGCTCAAATATGGACCCGTATCATTGTGACTTCAATTTAAGTATTCCGGTACTTACTCAAATTGCAAATGGAGAAGCCGTAGAGTTTAAACTACATCAAAATGAGTACAGTATATCGAAGGAATCATTAGAAGCCATTAAAGAGTTTATTAGAAGTACAAACCCTTTCTATCAGGGCTGTGAACGCTAAGAGAACATTTGCGGGCAAATAATAGGCAAATAATTTGAACAATCGGGTTCAAACAATCGAGGCAACAATAAAAAAAGAAGGTAAAAAAAGAAGGGGGTCAAAAAAGAAGGAAAAAGAAGGGGGTCAAAGGAAAAAGAAGGGGGTCAGGCGAGCGATTCTTGAGTTGGCGGAGCGGACATGGATAGCTTTAGCCCCACGTGGAGCGTTTCGCGGAACGTGGGATGGACGTAAACCGATATTCGAGCGTGTGGAACACGCGGCATAAACTCGCCGAGCGGAAAAGCTATGCTTTTCCGTGAGTCCCTAAAAAGTTATTGCGGTTATGCCGCCGTTCGGAGGCATAGCCTCTAATGTTTTTTATAACAGCACGGTGAAGCATAGCTTCACCGCTCGGCGAGAAGGCAAGGATTGGGGTCGGGCCTGCGATTCTTGCAACAAGCGGATAAAAGAAAAGGCTGTTCGACACGTAGTTGTCGAACAGCCTTTTATTATTTAGATCTCGGTGACCTATGATTTCTTTACAAATACTTTCGTAGTTGTATCGGTTCCGCCGTCGCGGTTTGGGCGGGATGATTCGACGGAGAGTGTTCCGTCGGTACCGAGCCACCATTTTTCGGTGCTGGTGCGGTCGCCCATCGGGGTGACGATCGTGCGGGTGATGTCGAGCTTGCCGCCGTCGAGTTTGGCCTTCGTCGAGACCTGCATAGTTCCCTGACCGCCCTGCATTTCGGTTTTGACCTCTTTGCCGTCGAGCGTGTAGGTCATCGGCATATCGCCGCCCATTCCGCCGCCCATGCGTCCGCCGCCACCGCCCGGAGGGCCTCCGGCGGGTGCACCTGCGGGTGGTGCGATACGTTTTGTGGCTGTTTCGACTTTGATGTCGGTCGCCGTCTGGGTGACGGTCATGACTTGCGATTCGATCGAGTTACGGTCGCCGAGTTTCGATTTGCTGACGTCGAGATTCCACGTGCCGCTAAAATCTACAGTCTTCTGTGCCGACGCCGAGACTGCCAGAACGAACAGCGAAAAGACCGCCGCTAAGATAAATTGCTTCTTCATAAAAAATTGCTCCTTACTAAATTGAATTAAAACTATGTACGCCTTTAAGACGCAATCTTAACCCAATTAGTTAGTGCGAAAATGTAAAGAATTGTAAACCTTTATGCCTGGTCTTTTGCTCCACGCGATCTTTCTGAAAATACACCGATCAATCCGGCTATCAGACCGGTAAAAAACAGTCCTACCTCGAAATTGAAAACAAAATTGACGGTAAGTGTCGGGAAAAAGTAGATCAAAAGATCTGAGATAAATGTAAAGGCAGAGATACCCAATCCCAACGCTGCCCCCAAAAATCCTATCGACGCGAGAATAAGATTTGAATTTAGCTTTTTCGCTCTGGTGTAATCGCCCTGTAGATGACTGTGGACGTAGCCGTAACCAAAATAGATCGACATGCCAAACAGCAGCCAGACAGCGAACCGCGTCCAGTTGGTCACGCCGAGTTCGGTCATAAGATATGCACACAGCAACAATCCGGCCACGGGAATAAACGTAAGCTTTTTGACGATCGTTGCAATACCCAGCCCGAGACAAAGCAACAGAAACGCGATCATAGGGATCTTGTGTGTAAAGGCCGCGAATGCGGTTTCGCCGTCGGCAGGTAGGATCTTAAAGAAATTAGAGACCGCCTCAGGGTTGAGGTAATAAAGCAGCCCGGCGGCGATAAGCAGCAAGACAGGTATGATCAATTGCCCATTAATGTAGGGGACAAATCGTTTCTCGCGTCCAAACTCCACATCCTTAAACAAAACGCCCGCGCATACAACGACGAATGCGAAAAGCGTTCCGATACTCGCAAGATCAGTGACCTCGGTGAGGTTCATAAACAGCGCCGGGATCGCCACAACAAATCCCGTAATGATCGTCGCAAACCATGGTGTTTTGAATTTCGGATGGATAGACGAAAACTTTTTCGGCAGCAGACCGTCGCGGCTCATCGCCATCCAGAGCCTCGGCTGGCCGATCTGAAATACAAGGAACACCGTCGCAAGAGCGATCACCGCACTTACCGAGATCACGCCTGCGATCCAAGGGATGTTTGCACCCTCAGGGCCGAAAACAAAAGCGAGCGGGTCGCCGACATTCAGCTTGGTAAAACTGACCATTCCGGTCAACACCAGCGCCAGAGAGCAATAAAGGATCGTACATATTATTAGCGACCAGATCATCGCTCGCGGCAGATCACGCTGCGGATTTACGCACTCCTCAGCCGTGGTCGAGAGTGCGTCAAAGCCAATGTAGGCAAAGAATACGGCCGAAACGCCCTTCATCACGCCGGCAAAACCGTTTGGTGCAAACGGCGACCAGTTAGCCGGATTTACATAAAAGAATCCGACAAAGATCACCATCAAAATAATGCCGATCTTGAGGATCGTCATCGCGTTTCCGGCGTATTTTGATTCGCGGATGCCGATGTAAACCAGGCACGTAATGACGAATACGATCAGCAAGGCGGGCAGGTCCATCACCATGTGTATGCCGCCGACCTGAGGTGCGTTTGCCCAAGCGGAATACGAATCAAGCTGGCCGCAGCTGATAGCCGCGTCTGTGGCATCGCAAGTTGCCTTTAGCGAATCGAGCGTACCGCCCGCAGTCAAAGCCTCGCTAACAGCAGAAAAACCGCGTTTGGCGGTCAGGAAATCCATCGTGAAATGCAGCGGAATGTTAATGCCGTAGCCTTTGAGCATCCCTGTAAAATAGTCGCTCCACGATATTGCGACCGCGATGTTGCCGATGGCGTATTCGACGATCAGATCCCAGCCGATGATCCACGCAATCAGTTCGCCCAAACTCGCGTATGAGTACGTGTAAGCAGAACCGGCGACGGGAATCCGCGATGCAAATTCGGCATAGCAGAGTGCCGCGAAAGCACACGCAAGAGCCGTAAACGCAAACAGGAATATGACCGACGGCCCGCCGTCATAGGTGGCTTTGCCGACCATCGCGAAAATGCCTGCACCGACTATGGCTGCAACGCCCATCAGCGTCAGGTCAAATTGTTTTAGCGTCCGGCGCAAGCCGCCTGTGCCGTCGTGATCGCTCAAGCCTGCGGCCGCGTCGGCCTGTATCTGCGAAATGGATTTGGTTCTGAATAGGTTCATAGTCGTATTCCTTGAAACTAAATTGATCTTGCTTACTTATTCTGAAAGGCTGGTTTTAGCGAATTTTGAACCAATTTGGCTTGAGAGTCAAGGAAGTCTAGAATGTCGTGGAAGTCTTGGAAGTACGTGAGTCAACAATTCTACCCCCTTTCTAGACTTTCCAGACTCTTCCAGACTGTCTAGACTATTGAAATGGACTGGAAAATATTTGGAACGGCGTTTATAACACTTTTTTTGGCGGAGCTTGGGGATAAGACACAGCTCGCGGTCATAACGATGACATCGAGTACTGAGTCTAAGGTCTCGGTATTTCTCGGTGCGGCGACTGCATTGGTCGTTGTAACGCTGATCGGTGTGCTGGTCGGCGGTGTTTTAAGCGAATACATCCCGACTGAATGGCTGCAGCGGATAGTCGCTGTGGCCTTTATCGTGATCGGCGTGCTGATGCTGCTGGGTAAGCTTTAAATATAAAAAGGGACGGTTGCGTTAACAACCGCCCCTAGGCCCGGGAGAGAAATACTGCTAACCAATAGACTATTGGTCGGCAACAAAATCGAGATCGGCAATATTATCAGTCAGCGAGATGACGCGGACAGGTTGGCTGAATGTAAAGCGTCGCGATCGGACACTCACCATAACAGACTGCCCATCAGGTATTTCGCTAAAGTTATAAAAACCGCGACGTCCGGTCAAAGCTAGATGCATCGTTCCATTAGCTTCGGTCAAGATCACGCGAGCGTTTGCCAAACCTCTACCGTCAGACAATGTTACGCGTCCCCCGACCGACACATTAGCTGCCGTGGGTGCGGCGACGATCTGGGCAATCACCGAAGAAGAGGAAAAATCGCTATTGTAATGATAGCTGCTGCCCGAGAAATCGTATATCAGAGTGTTAAGAGTCTGCGACGTACCGGCACCTGACATGACCTTTACGGTGTAGGTAAGCGTCACGGCGCCGCCCACTTTCCCGCCCGCAATATTTGCTGGCCCTGTGCACGAGCGATACGTGCCGTTGGCGGGGTCTGAATTCCAGCCGCATGCATCTTCATAAACCTTATTGCCATTGTAGCCTGACGGCGCCGAATAGGTCGATGACACGCTAAGTGTCTGAAAGATCACGTTTGGCAAATTGATAAAACTCGCAAGCTGTTCGTAGCCATTGGTCGCCGTTGATCCAATTAGCTGGATAGTGTATGTATTTCCGACAACAAGGTTCATCGTGCCGCCAAAAGGGACGCTCACGCCGTTAAGTTTGATCCCCGAGACGCTGTTGCGGTTTTGCGAGACTAGTCTCTCGACATAGAACTCGCGGGGCGTCGGAGTGCTTACGACACCAAGCGTGTCTGCCGTCGCCGTTATGTGATAACTCCGAGTTGCATCATAGGCCGAGCTTGAGCGTGTTATAGCTACTTCGTAGTAAAAATCGGTACATGCTCCCGCTCCGAGCGAAGCTGCACTCACGGACGAACTCGAACCCGTACGAAGGTTTACCAAAGCATTTGCGGTGTCCCACACGAACGCAGAGGTGACATTTATCGCGGCAGCGTTTCCGGTGTTGCAGACACGAGCGCCCACCGGAAATGTATCCGGGCCGGCAGTCA
Organism: Chloracidobacterium sp.; assembly: GCA_043757775.1. Classification (GTDB taxonomy): domain Bacteria; phylum Acidobacteriota; class Blastocatellia; order Pyrinomonadales; family Pyrinomonadaceae; genus OLB17. The sequence goes on from JAYVOS010000074.1 coordinate 6,344, forward strand.
CATTATTGCTGTCGAGTCCGGTGACGCCCCAGGAGATCGGTGTGACAGTCAGTGCCGGGGCAACCGCGGCTTCGTCGGAGACGATGTCAAACGAGCCTTTCTCCAAGGAGAGACCGGTAAACTTTTCCTGCATTCGAACATTCGGAAAAAGGTCTTGAGAGGCTGCTCCCAAAAACGTCAACATCATTACAAAAAGAGCGATCACAGCCTTAGGGCCGTTCAAGGGGTTTTTGTTTAGCATATTTTTGGTTAAAAGCCGTCGGGAACGCGACGGCATAAGAATTTTATTCGGTTTAGCAATATCAAACTGATATTTCGAGGCGTGGCTTACTGGGGTGCAAGACCGTCCCTCAATACCCAATAAAGATTAACAACAATGTTTAACCCTGTCAAGATTTTTTTTGCGTCACTGACTTCAAGAGGTGAGGTCAGCCTTTTAGTCGAGAGAGAAACTTCTGACGAAACTTTGCGACCTTTGGCGCGACGACGGCGTTGCAATACGGCTGATTTGGGTTGTTGGCGAAATATTCCTGATGGTAATCTTCGGCGGGCCAAAATTTGTCGAAAGCGGTGACCTCGGTCACGATCGGGTTGTCGTAGATGCCCTCGGCGTCAAACTGAGCGATGGTTTCTTCGGCAGTTTGTTTTTGCTGATCTGAATGATAAAAGACCGCTGAGCGGTATGATGTGCCGATGTCGCCGCCCTGACGGTTGAGCGTGGTCGGGTCGTGGACGGTAAAGAAAACCTGCAAAAGTTCTTTGAATGACAGCTCGCTCGGGTCAAATCTGATCTGCACAACCTCGGCATGGCCGGTCGTCTCGGAGCAAACCTCTTTGTACGTAGGATTTTCAGTATGCCCGCCGGAGTAGCCGGACACGACATCCTCGACGCCTTTCAGATCGTCAAATATCGCCTCAACACACCAAAAACACCCTGCCGCCAGCGTCGCCGTTTCTATGTTATCCATAACCAAATCTTACCAAACTTTGAATGATGACACACCATTTAGGCCATATTGATGTGTCGCTTATGGTTTTCGTTGACAGGTCACGTAAAAATACGTATTATTTCGCAATCAAGAGGATAACCATTAAGAGGCAGGTAAACGGTCAATGAGAATTCGATTTGTCGGTTCTGTAATCATCGCAGTGATGTTGGGCCTAATCTTCCTCTTTGGAGTAAGCCCAATTACATATGGACAAACACCCGATATCCAGCCATTGACGCTTGGCAAGCCAATCGAACGCACGCTAAAGAGCGACGAGTTTCACTCTTATACCCTGATATTGCAGGCCGGGCAATTTCTTAATGTAGTCGTCGAACAAAAAGGCATCGACGTTGTTGTTACACTCTTCGATGCCAATAACAAAAAAACCGTGGAAGTGGATAGCCCGAACGGTACACAGGGGCCGGAGCCTATTTCAATAATTATTGAAACAACCGGGGCTTATCGTCTGGACGTGCGCTCACTGGATAAGACTGCTTCTGCCGGTAAATACGAAGTACAAATACTTGAGCAGCGCGCCGCAACCGATAAAGACAAAGATCGTATGGCCGCAATGGCCGGATTGGCCGAAAGTAATGAGTTGAGATCAAAAGGGACCGCCCAATCTTTGACTCTTGCGACACAAAAACTAGGTGCGGCATTGGCTCTGTTCAAAAAGATTGATGACGCCCCGCATCAGGGAGAAACGCTTTTTACATTGGGCGCGGTTTACTCGGATTTAGGCGATAGCCAAAAAGCTCTTGAAAATTACAATCTCTCTTTAGAGATGTTCCGAAAGCTTGGCGACAAGCGATCCGAAGCTACCACACTAAATGACATTGGCGGTGTTTACTTGGAATTGGGTGTCGGTACAACCGCTCTGGATTATCTTAACCCAGCCCTTGCACTACATCGAATCACGAAAAACCTGGATGGCGAGGCAACTACACTCTCAAATATAGCTGTGGCCTACGAGTATTTGTCCGAAAACCAAAAGGCTATGGATGCAAACATTAATGCCCTCGAGATCGACAGGCAAATAAACGATAAATCCGGTGTCGGATTCATCTTAGCCAATATAGGTAAACTCCATTCGATTATGGGCGAGCAGCAAAAAGCCCTTGATGATTATGGCCAGTCCCTCCAGATTTTTGAGGAACTTGGTGACCGCCGCACAGAGTCCGGTGTTTTGAGCCATTTGGGCGGTATTTATCGGGATCTTGGTGAACTACAACGAGGTCTTGATTATTATAATCGAGCCATAACTATTGCTCATGAGATCGGTGATTCGGCACAGGAAGCAACGGCACTTGGGGGCAGTGGTATGATTTTTATACGGCTTGGTGAATTTCAAAAAGCTATTAATGTTAATGAAAAAATACTAGGCATTTTTCGAACTCTTGGTGACAAACGATCGGAAACACAAGTATTGAATAATATCGGCCTAGCGTATTCACACCTCAAGGATTATAGGAAAGCTCTCGAATATTACGCACATGCCCTGAGTCTTAACAAGGTTGCTGGTGACAAGTCACAAGAAGCAACCACTCTTGATAACATTGGACGGGTTCATTCCTTAATGGGCGAAAGCCGGGCGGCGATTCAGTATTACTACCAGAGCCTGCCGCTGAGACGGGAAAGTAATGATAATAGCGGCGAAGCATTTTCGCTTGAGTACCTCGAATATGATTGGAACTTACTCCAGAACAAGCGTTACTCTGCATTTTTCGGAAAAAGAGCGGTTAATCAATATCAGTCGCTTAGAGCTAATATCTCAGGCCTTGATAAGGGTGTCCAGAAAACATTTCTGAATTCCGTTGAAAGTGTCTATCGGCGATTAGCATCGTCCTTGGTTGCACAGGGGCGGTCAAATGAAGCTTTACAAATTCTTAATTTGTTTAAAGACCAACAGTATTTTGATTTTAAGTCTTCAAAACAAACCGCTCCAATAATATTTACCGAACGCGAGACGAGATTGTCTGCGGAAATGGATACGAGAATTGAGGCAGTTGTGACAGCGAGTCGGGCGATTGAGGAATTCAGACGGTCGGTTGGGAAGCGAGAACCAACGGCTAATGAAGCGATACAAATCAAATCGATTGAGTCTAAAGTTGCGACCGCCAACTCCGATTATTGGGCTTTTCTCAAAAAAGCTGAGTTCGAGTTTACTGCACCGCTTGATGATAGAGACAGGGTTCCTGAGGTGGCGGATCTTGGGGCGATGCAGGCGGCGCTAAGAGAGACTTCTGCAAAGACGGGGCAAAAAACTGTTGCGGTATACACGCTTGTCGGTGATGACGGCTTTAGGACGCTGCTGGTAACGCCGGAGGGGATCAGGTCGTCGGCATATGCGATAAAAGGCAGAGATCTGAACGACAAGGCCCTACAGTTCTGGAAGCTGCTTCGCACGCCGAAATACGATCCCAGAGAGGCGGCGAACGAGCTTTACAGGATCGTGTTTGAACCACTTCTGGACAAGTTGCCGCGGGACACAAAGACGATACTCTGGTCATTGGACGGCAATCTTCGTTATGTGCCGATGGCGACGCTCTTTGACGGCAGGCAGTATCTGGTCGAGCGTTATCAGAACGTCGTGTTTACGAGAGCCGACAAGGAACAGATGACGCGGGATGTGAGCAATGGCGGGAGCGGGACAGGAATGGGCGGCAGCGAGGCTCACAAAGTAACGCTCAGCGGAGTGAATTTTAATGCAAGTGCATTGCCCTCCGTCAAGACGGAACTTAGTCGGATATTCAAGAAAGGAAACCGTGGTGTTTTAAATGGCGAGGTCCTGCTCGACAAGAGGTTTACAAAAGCCACAATGCTCGACGCGTTGAAAGCGAGAAAACCTCTTGTCCATATCGCCTCTCATTTCCGGTTTGTGGCGGGGGATGAGGCAAATTCGTTCCTGCTGCTCGGCGACGGCACGCCGTTCACTCTGGACGAGATGAAGCAGCAGAAAGACTTGTTCGGCGGCGTCGCACTGCTTGCACTGTCCGCCTGCCAAACGGCAGCCCAGCGTCCCGACGCCAACGGCCGCGAGGTCGACGGCTTTGCAGAACTGGCCCAAAGGTTGGGTGCCGGCGCGGTGATGGCGTCGCTGTGGGAAGTGTCCGACAACAGCACAGCCGAATTGATGACCCGGTTTTATAAAAATTACACTAAAACCGGTGTAAACAAGGCAGAGGCGATCAGAAAGGCGCAACTCGCCCTACTGACAGGTGAATACAAAACAGCATCGTCGGCTAACCGGCAGTTGACGCAAGACGACGCGGAAACTGGTACGAATATCAAGATCAATCCGGCAAAGCTCCGTTTGTACAAACCGAACCCCAACGCGCCTTTCGCACATCCGTTCTACTGGTCGCCGTTTATCCTCATCGGCAACTGGAAGTGAATATCTATTGAGGCCATTCGCCGGAATATGAGAGGTCGGCACGGCCGGTGAGGAGGATCTCGTCATCGTCACGCCAGAGGACGTCGGTCGTGCCACCCTCGGAATGGACCATGACCTTGCGGTCGGTTTTTAACATAAATGCCGAGAGGACAGCGGCTCCGGCTGAGCATGTGCCTGAGGCTGACGTTTCACCGGCACCGCGTTCCCAGATGCGGAGCTCGATATTTTCGCGGTCGTCGATCTTTACAAAGACGATATTGGCACGCTCGGGAAATTTCTCGTGCGTTTCCATCGCCTTGCCTACTGCTCGCCAGTCGAAATTGAAATTTTCGACAAAGATACATGCAACCGGATTACCGACATTGACGGCGGAAAACGCATAGTGGCGCCCATCGACGATGATCGGTTCGTTGATGACATGATCACGACGAGTCTCGGTCAGAACGGGAACCTCTTCGCTGGCAAATCGGGGCTTGCCGATCTCGGCCTCGAACCAAAATTCGCCGTCACCTTTGCGCGTCATCAAGTGATAATTCTTTACACCGCTGCGCGTCCGCAGGCGAAGATCAGTGTCCGTCCAGATGTCTTTGTAATGCAGATACGCGACAGCGCAGCGTGTACCGTTACCCGAAAATCCGACGATGCTGCCGTCCGGATTAACGATCTCGCAATGATAATCAGCTTCGATGTCGTCGAGCTTTTCCAGCACGGCGATCCCGTCCGAACCGGCTCCGGTATTACGGTGGCACATGGCTATCGCTAATTGATCAAGCGGTAGCGAATCGGGAATATCTTCTCGCTCAATGACTATATAGTCATTGCCAAAGCCCTGAAATTTGCTGAATGGAATAGCGGTCATGGGATCTTTTTAATGCTTACGATAGTCTCGGCGGGATGTTTGTATTCGACAACAAACTCGACACTATCGCCGACCTTTAGGCCGTCAAGTATTGCCTTATCTTTGACATAAAACTCCATTGTCATCGGCGGCATCAGACCGACGATCTCTTCGTGGTTAAGCTCGACCGAACCGATCTTGAGATCGATCTTTGTCACCTTACCCTTGCCGGAATAATTGCCATCTTTTGGCACCGTAACCGTCGGTTTTGTCTGTGCGGGCACGGCAGCATTTGGAGGAGGCACGGCATTATTGCTTATCGACTGCTGCCCGCCGCAGGCTGCTAAGCAGAGCACAAATACGTAGAAGATCTTCATAAATTGGAATTTAATATAACTTTAGTGACTGGAGAAGGGGCAAAGTTAAGAATGTAGAATTTAATTCACCCAATCAGCGATGAATATATTGGTGTCGCCGACCGCTGCGTCGTTACGATTTGATGCAAAGACGAGCTTTTTGCCATCAGGCGAAAACATCGGAAAACCGTCAAACGATTCGTTGTAAGTAACGCGTTCGATGCCCGTGCCGTCCAGATTTATCAGCGCCAGATCGAAATTACGCTTTTTCGGGTCGGTTGCGAAATAATTGGTGCAAAAAATTATCTTTTTCCCATCGGGTGTGAAGAATGGTGCGAACGATGCAGCGTTTAGTTTTGTCACCTGACGTTTGTTGGAGCCATCGGCGTTCATCGTCCACACCTCGAAAACGGTCGGCACGATCATGTGCTCCGCCAAAAACTCCTTATCACGCTGGACCAATTTTTGGTCTGTCGGGTGCGAGCCGCGATAGACGATCATTTTGCTATCGGGCGAGAAAAATGCTCCACCGTCATATCCAGGTTCGTTCGTCAGGCGTTTGATATTTTTGCCGTTTGTGTCCATTGAATACAGTTCGAGATCGCCGTCACGCTCGGATGTAAAGACGATCTTCTTGCCATTCGGGCTTATCGTCGCTTCGGCGTCATAACCGGGGCTGTTCGTCAGATTCTTAATGTTTTTGCCATCGGGTGTCGCGGTGTAGATCTCGTAACCAGGATATATCGCCCAGACATAGCCCTTAGTATAATCAGCCGGCGGCGGACACGTCTTGCCGCCTCCAAACGTCGAGGCATAGAGCACTCGTCTGCCGCCTTTAAAGAAATAAGAGCAGGTCGTGCGGCCCTCGCCGTTAGAGACCATGTGGACGTTTGAACCGTCGATGTTCATCGAAAAGATCTGATCGCAGCCGAGTTTGTCCCGCTTGGACTGAAATATCAACTGTTTTCCGTCAAATGAAAAATACGCCTCAGCGTTCTCTCCGCCAAAGCTCAATTGCTTGATATTTGCTAGGTGACGTTCACCCGCGACAGCAAGCGACGGACCTTGGGCCAGGCCTTTTGACATAAGGGTTATAATTAAAAGAACAACAAAATACAACTTTTTCATAATTTCGATTATATTATTAAGGTCACAAATTCACGCATCTGAAATTAGTAGTTTAGCGAATTACAGCATTAAGCGGAATTAAATTGCACACAATTGGATGCGGGATTTCGAAAATCAGGCGATCTAGTTATGAATTTTGAGACAAACAAGGATGTTTTGGATTGGTACGAGCGGCAGGAGCGTGTTCTGACACCCGAATTTATCAGCGATATACCCTGGAAAAAGGTCAAAGATCACCCTGTCGATGAAAAACTCATCCCCGTGCTGTTATACATGCGTGATGTCGAGACGCTCACAGATATGTACCACCGCGAGCTACTCCGCACGCCGACTGGCAAAGATCCGCACATCAGTAAGTTTATGGAACGTTGGGGGATCGAAGAGATCACACACGGCGAGGTCCTAAATAGATTCCTTAACGAGATCGGTGTCGAGACCGATGACAAATGGCAGACGCAGGTGAGAAACGAAGTTTCGACCAGCTACAACACCATCTCATATCTAATGATGGTCTTGACCAATCTGATAGGCAAAAAATTTACAGCAACGCACATGACATTCGGAGCGATCCACGAAATGGAAGCTGCCCAAGGCTACCGTCGCCTGATCGCCCTCGCCGAACATCCCGTGCTGACATACATTGTAAATGGCATCATTCGCGAAGAGGCCGTTCACGCACAGTTTTACCGCAGCGTAGCCCGGATCGAATTAGAAAATAACGAGTTTGCTCAGAAAATGGCAAGATGGGTGATTGAGCATTTCTGGGCGCCGGTCGGGCAAGGCTCTTTGGCAAAAGAGCGGACCGAATATACGATCGCGACATTATTTGCCGCCGACCATGCTATCGAGGGACTCGACAAGACCGTGACCCAAAGAGTGCGTCTGCTACCCGGCTTTGACGGTATAACTAAGATCACCGACACCATTGGTGAGATGGCCGGACACCCATTGCTGAAGTTTGAAGCCGCCTAATTCGACCGGTAAAACTCAACTCCGCTGCTCGTTTCAACCCCAATCTTCCCTTCCGAATCGGCATAGTCGAGGTGAGCTATTGACTCAGAAATAGCCAGGAAACGATGAACATCGTGATCAAACGAATCAGGAAACAGCCTCTTTGCTATTTCGTAAGCAGTTACACCGTCACCTGAAACCAGTCCGACCACCTTTTTCTGCCGGTCGTCTATCGCACGGACATATCTGTGAAATATCTCTTCGAAATCCGTGACTGGTTCCCCGTGTCCACCGTAAGCAAGCGTTGGCGAAAAACTGCGAAGTCGTGCGAGACTGACCAAGTATTCGGCAAGCGAAGGAAAACGCTTTGACTGATCGACCGGGTCGGGCGAGAGTATCGGGTTTGGCGTGATGCGTTTTAGTATGCAATCGCCGCAGATCAATGTCCGGTCGGCTTCGCGAACGAACGAACACGAACCGGGCGTGTGTCCCGGCGTGTGCAGGACACGCAAAGAGCCGCCGTCAAACTCAAGCTCCATATCATCGTGCAGCGGCTTGAAATCGCTCTCTTCGAGCGAATCAGTTAGTAAGCTGATGTCCTCGTATAAGGACTGCATCTCACCAAACACCTTTTCCGGCACTCCGGATCGCATCATCAACTGCCGATGATCTTCGTGAGCGAGCCTTCCAAACAGATGCCCGGTTTCCCATTCGTGTATCAATATCTCGGCATTTTTCGCTTCGTCGCGGATCTGTTTCGCCAGCCCGCAATGGTCTTCGTGAGCGTGCGTGAGGACGATCCTTTGAATATCGGCAAACTTGATGCCGTGCTGCCCGAGCTTTTGCCTGAGAGCTGCTGCTGCCTCAGGCGTTTTCGGCCCGACATCTATCAAGGTCAGCGGATCTTCTTTGACCAGATAGACATTGACATCACCGACATAAAACGGCGTCGGTATCGAAAGTGGTATGATATTCATATAAAAACCAAGACGATCCTGAAAGGAAATATATTACCAAACCTGTAGGTTTTCAGCTTGTACGAGCAGAGAAGAATCTCTCAGGTTCGATTAGCAATAACATGCCAAGTTGAAACAATTTTAAAACTTATCGAGTATAATTGGGCAAACCAGTTAATTTGGGACTATAATTACAAAATTATTACATTTTTACTTGCCTTAATTTGGTTTTTGGGGTAAAAAGTTCAAAGCAATTCATTTCCGTTTAAATATCCGTAGGGAAAAGATAGGAACAGCGTTTAATTTTCAAGCTGAGCTTTCGGAAACCACGTGAAGCATCGATGTAGATTCTTTAGGTTGATCTTCCCAGATTTTTCGACAGAATTTTTTAATGTATCAAAAGTGCGAAGGAGAAAAATAATGAGAGTATTTTCGTCCAAGATTTCAACGATCTTGCTTGCCATAGTCGCCACGGCTTTTATGGCTCTGTCAGTGATGGGACAATCCCAGTCAGCCGCCGCTGACCTTTCCGGAACGGTAATCGATCCGACCGGTGCGGTGGTTGCAGGGGCGACCGTCCATGCCAAAGGCATCGGCAACGGTATTACCCGAACTGTCACATCAAACGCCGAAGGCAATTATCAGTTTATCAGCCTGCCTCCGGGAGAATACGAAATTTCTGCCGAAGCAGCTACTTTCAAAAAGGTTGTTATTTCGCCCGTCAGGCTCACTGTCGGACAGAGTGCTGATCTGACTATCAAGCTCGAAATTGGAGCAGCCAATGTGGTCGTCAATGTCACCGGCGATGATGTTCAACTCGTCGAGACCACTCGTTCGACCGTATCAAACACGATCGATCAGGAAAGGATCAATAATCTCCCGATCAACGAACGCAGTGCAACAGGTTTTGCATTGACGCTCTCGACCGTTGGGCGTGATAACGGACGCCCCATCGGCCCGGCTCCGACCTCAGGCCTCAACATCGGCGGACAACGCGGACGTTCAACGCAAGTAAATGTGGACGGTGCTGACTTCACGGATAATTCGATCAACGCATCCCGCACAACAGTTTCGATGGAAGCCGTTCAGGAGTATCAAGTCGCGACAAACTCATACACAGCCGAGTTTGGCCGTGCTACAGGCGGTGTCGTTAATGTCGTCACTAAACGTGGTACAAATGATTTTCGTGGTAATGTTTTCGGATTTATCCGCGACAAGAGCATCCAGGCTCGCAATGCTTTCTCGCCTGTTGCCAATCCCGCTTTTCGCAGAACACAATATGGCGCAACGCTCGGCGGCCCGATCGTTAAAGACAAGACTCATTTCTTTGCAGCTTACGAAGGCCGTCATCGTGACGAGTCAGGATTCTTCACTTCTAATGTAGTTGGCAACCTAACATCGTCTGTTACTATTGGGGTGATTCCAGGATTAAACCCAACAGCACAAACATTTAATAACTTAACCGCTGCTCAGGCATCTGCGATCAACGCTTTGATCACAGCCGGCGGTGCCGCTAATATATGTGGTGCCCGTGCTTATGCATTCTTTGCATCAAGCGGCGGACAAACGGCATTGACAGGCACGAATCCTTTGTCCAGCCCAAACGACGGTAGTGGCTGTCCGGCTATTTCGCCTATCGGTCCCGGAGCCATCGGATCCCGCTTTATTCTTTCATCGGCTCTGGTGCCGACTGGAACAACCAACTCCGCGGGTCAGTTCATAGCCTTTCGACCGCTCAATAATCTACAAAAGATTTTCCCGGTCACCGACCGTTCTAATTTCTTCACAACCCGTATCGATCAAAATATTAATGCAAATAACCAGTTGAACGTCCGTTTTGGTTATAACACCGGTAATGTGACGGGTATTCAGGTTGAGTCGCAAAACCAGTCGCTGGGCCAAAACGACTTTTCACGAACGGGTATCACTAATATCAAAGACACCTCGTTCAACGTCGGCTTGACCACCACGCTTAACAGTTCGATGGCAAACGATTTCCGATACAGCTTTGGCAGACGTAATACGACTTTCAAATCACAGAACGGCGATGCTGTCGCTTTCAACATTTCGGGAACGGCATTTATCGGACGTGAACTTTTCTCGCCAGTAGCCCGTGTCGAAAACCGAAATCAGTTTGTTGACAGCTTTAATTGGGTTGTCGGAAACCACACACTGAAATTCGGCGGAGATCTAAACTTTGTTAAGATCCCAACGGCCCATTTTGAGTTAAATTTTGCAGCTCTTTTTAACTTCGGCGATTTTGCCGCATCTAATCTTAACCCGGCATTTGCAGGTTTACCGGCATTTACACCGGTTCAGAGCTATGGCCTTGGCCTGCCATCAACCTATGTCCAGGGGTTTGGCAATCCTGACAGTACGATCAAAAATACACCGATCGCTTTTTTTGGACAGGATTCGTGGCGGGTCACACCGCGTCTGACGGTAAATTACGGTATTCGTTATGACGTCGAATTGACCCAGACGATCGCTCCGGTCGGCATCAAAGATCCGCTCACAGGCATAACTTTGTCGGCAAGCGACATCCTTGCAGCTCAGGACGCTGTCGGGGTTCAGCAGGGTATTCCCCGCGACAAAAATAACTGGGCTCCGCGTCTTGGTTTTGCGTATGACATTATGGGCAATGGCAAAACTGTTATCCGCGGATCTTTTGGTCTGTATTATGACCATCCGCTACTGGCAGTTGCATTTAACTCCGACATCGCCGACTCGTCACAGCAGCAACAGGCAGTGTTGACAGCCGGTAGCCCCGTGCCATCTAACACAAATCTGTTAAATGCCGCATTAGTATTTCACGGAACGGTTTGCGGTAATTCAGGTTCAAATGCGGCTCTTTGTGCTGCTTTTGGCAGCCCCACCACTCCTGGTGTAGCAACAACAGCACAGTACCAGTTTGGCCGTCAGCGTTTTAACGACCAGACCTATACAGGATTTGGAGCTGTCCTGCCATTCTCATTGCCGATCGCAAAAAACTTTGAATATGCCTCGGCAACTCAGGCAAATTTCTCGGTGGAACGCCAATTGACAAAAGATATGTCGCTGTCCGCTACATACATTTACGTTGGTGCCCATCATTTGCCGCATCCGACCGATCTTAACACGCCAAATACTTCGTTGCAGATCCAAAACTACCAGCGCTACAACGGCGGAGCTTCGCCGACCTCGACACAGCAGGTTGCTACGGTGTCAATCGCTAGTACCGCTCCGGGAACAGCGACGGGCGTCGGTTGTGTTGTTGTAATACCGGGAATGGTCGCACAATGTCCGACGGGACGTGTCGTCAATCCGGCGATCGCCAATTTCTTCCGTCCAAATGCCCCCAACTATTTCCTCGCCGCCGCTCTTTCTGGCGGGGCTGTGTCGAAAGCTGTTTTGGACACGCAGTTGGCAGGCAGCCTAAGAACGCCGGGTGCGATCACACCTTTTGGTTCGGTTAACGCCCAACTCTCAGATGGCAATTCAAGCTATAACGCAATGAATCTTGAATTCAAACGGCGTTTTTCGAATAATTTCACATTCCTTGCCAGCTACACTTGGTCACACTCGATCGATGATTCGTCCGACCTGCAGACCCTGCTGATTGCACAGGATGTAAATAACTTTAAGGCTGAAAAATCCAATTCATTATTTGACCAACGGCATCGTTTTGTTTTCAGCGGATTGATGACATCACCGACGAGATGGAGAGACGGTAGCACTTGGCAAAAGATATTGTCCAATTTCACTGTTGCACCGATCCTCGAGCTCTCGTCAGGACGTCCATTTAACATCATCACTAATGTTGATGCGAATAACGACCAAACGGCACAGACAGACAGACCAAGTGTTGGCACAAACGGAACTCTTTGTGTTCCGGGAACAGCAGGCTGTACGGCACTGATCACTAATGGTGTATTTTCCAGCGGCAATCTGGGACGCAATATGGGAATAACCCACGGATATGCATCGCTTGATATGCGTCTTTCACGTGCAATCAATTTTGGTGAAAGATTCCGCATTGACCTGATCGCTGAGGGCTTTAACCTCTTTAATCGGTTCAATGAGGGTTCGGCAACTCCGTTTTCGGCTGATGTGAATACATTCGGTCAGCGTGCAAGCAACGGACATTATTACAGCCGCCCGACCGCTGCATACGATTCACGTCAGTTCCAGTTCGGAGCAAAATTCAGCTTCTAAGCTCTGCTTAGAACATTCTCAAGAGCCGGATAGTTTTAATACTATCCGGCCTTTTTATGCTCTCAATCTTGTTTTGATAGATAATCTTTATATGCTTTCGTTTTTGGACAAGATCAAGCAAAAAGCTACTGAGATCGGCTTTGATAAATGCGGCATCGTCAGAGCTGTGTCGTTGAACGCCGAAGGCGAAAGGCTGGCTGAATGGTTAGACCTCGGTTATCAAGGTGAGATGGCATGGCTCACACGCGAACCAGAAAAGCGAAGCGACCCGCGTTTGTTGTTTTCCAGTGCCAAGTCCGTCATCGTAGTCGCTCTCAACTACTACACCAAACATAAACACGATCAGTCATCCGACAAAGGTAAACTCTCCCGTTATGCCTGGGGCGACGATTATCATGATGTCGTTCGTGAGAAACTAAACGAACTACTTAGCTGGATCAAGTCCGAAGACACAACAGCAGACGGCAAGGTATGCGTCGATACAGCTCCGATGATGGACAAAGCCTGGGCAGTGCGGGCCGGACTCGGCTGGCTCGGCAAACATTCCAATGTCATCACCACCGATCTAGGCTCATGGGTATTTATCGGTGAGATCATTCTAAATATCGATCTCGACTATGAAACTCAGATCGTCGAAGATCATTGTGGCACTTGTACGGCATGTCTTGACGCTTGTCCTACAAATGCGATCGTCGAACCGTATATCGTCGATTCCCGCAAATGTATCTCTTATGCAACCATCGAGCTTCGTGACGAGACGCTTCCGCCAGACATTGCCGAAAATCTCGAAGGCTGGATCTACGGTTGCGATATTTGTCAGGACGTTTGCCCTTGGAACCGTTTTGAAAAGCAGACGGCCGAATCGCGATTTGAGCCAAGACTGGGCGAAACTTCGCCCGACTTGAATTCTGTTGCCGCAATGTCTCATGACCAATACGTTGAGCGTTTTCGACGCTCTGCGATCAAACGCACCAAACTAACCGGCCTGAAGCGAAATGCCGCCACTTTGCAGAAGCCCGCACGTTAGTAAGGGCATCCGGCGATGCGATATGATTAGATCATGCTCCGCGACGCACACAACCGTACGATCCGCGATCTGCGAATTTCGCTGACCGATAGGTGTAACTTTCGCTGCTTTTACTGTCTGCCAAACGGTGAGCCGCCGCTAGCACGAAAGGAGACAATTCTTACATTCGAAGAGATCGCGTATCTCTCGGATATTTTCGTCTCGCTCGGCATCGAAAAGATACGGTTAACAGGAGGCGAGCCGCTCATTCGCAAAGACGTTCCCCTGCTTGTCCGCGAACTCTCGAAACTAAAGCCTGCATTACAAGACCTCGCCCTGACGACAAACGGCTTTGATTTCCCTCGTCACGCTGCGGCATTAAAAGATGCCGGACTCGACCGTGTAACACTCAGCCTCGACAGCCTAGACCGTGACAAATTTCTCGACATTACCGGGGTCGATGCTCTGGACAAAGTTTATGAGGCGATAGACGCGGCAAAAGAATTTGGCTTTGATCCGGTAAAGATCAACGCCTGCATTGTTCGCGGCCGCAATGACGACGAGATGGTCGCATTCACCAAGTATGCCCGCGAGCACAATGTTGCGATGCGGTTTATCGAGTTTATGCCGCTCGACAGCGGCCACGAATGGAGCCGGGAAATGGTTGTTCCGGGCCGCGAAATTCACGACACTATCAATACGATTTATCCACTCAAACTAAAAGAAACTTCACGCGGCAGCGAAACGGCGTGGAAATATGAATTCGCCGATGGTGCTCCCGGCGAGATCGGCATCATCGCACCCGTCACGGAGATGTTTTGCGGAGCCTGCTCCCGCATCCGCCTAACCGCCGACGGCCAGATCCGCACCTGCCTCTTTTCAACCACCGAACACAATCTCCGCGACTTTGTCCGCAACGGTGCAGCGCGGGACGAGATCGTCGGCTTTATCGAAGATGTTGTAATGAAAAAAGAACCGCGTCATTACATCAACGACGCGGAGTTCGTGCCCGCAAGCCGGACAATGAGTTTTATTGGGGGTTAAGTTAAGGTTTGAGTTCCATGGGCAAGAGACGGTTTCCATGAACTAAAGTGCCAACGATTATCTCGTCGCCAAAGATTCGGTAGATCGCATACGTGACCCTAAATTTTTTTATTAACCATGCAAACTGCCTTCACTTAGCGGCAGTTCTATTTTTCTCACCTAAACTCTTTTCATAACTTGGAATAATATTCGGCAGGTTAAGAGCATCATCAACTAATACTTCTAAATAAACATTTGCTAATTTGGCGTAGGCATAAAGCACCAATAAAGGTGGTTCACGCTCGCCGCGTTCATAACCCGATATACTGCTTCTATTGATGCTGGAGTTTTGGCATCCAAGTTTGATCAATATCCCGTCTTGAGAAAGTCTCAGCGTTTCCCTGATCTGTCCAAGTTTCTCGGCCAATCTAGAAGACCTTTCCCGCGAAGCTCTGCCCATAACAAAGTTTTAACCTTGTTATGAAATGCTTTCTTGTCTTCAATAGTTGAAATCAGCACTATTTAGTGCTATGCTTCGCAGGAAAATGAAACCGTATGGCAGAGGAAATCAAGAAAATTCCCAAAACCCCAGTATTCGAACGATTGGGCATTCTGGGAACTGAGCGTTGAACGGTTTCACGCTGTAAATCAATGCTCGTAGCCTTTAATCAACAGAATGTGTATTGCGGACGCAGCCCTCTGGGCTATGGATTCACGCATTTTGCTAAGAAACATTTAGAGAAGGGGCAGGTTGTGGTGAAGGGGTACGGAAGAGTAATTGACCATCAGACAGGTCATTTTTCGATCCAGATGGAATTCACAAGACACTTTCTCCCTACCAAGTGGACAGGCAGATATTGGAACCACTCATGCGAAGCAAACTGTTATGCGAGAACGAGAAAGGACGGCTTTCCTGAGTTGGTGGCTCTACGAAATATTCCACCGGGGGATGAGATCACCTATTCCTACTATATGACGGAATATCAATGGTGTCGGAGCGCTAAAGAAAATACCTTGCGTTGCTTATGTAAGACTGATGTATGTAACGGACAAATAATGTCGTTCTTTCAGCTACCGGAAGTGCAGAAGCGGGCGATTCTCGATCGAGGGACTCTTTCCGATTATCTAAAGTCGTACTTTCCAGCTAAAGCAACAACGTCGTATAAGGAGATTTAAAAATATGGAACGTGCGTTTGGGGCATTGTCTTTCAGTAAAGTGGACGCTTCGACTAAACGCGGGGAATAAAGATGGAGATTTGGTCAAATACTGACTTGCCGTATCAGTGTCTGCTGGACGTCGAACCCACGACTTCCTTTCAAACGGCTATTTGAGCCGTGGTCAAGAACGGCGTAATTCTCCCTGCACGTGAAAATTTTTGAGTGAATAAAATATGTCCGTCGAACAGCTAAAATTGCTCTGTATCATTATCGGCATGACGCTCGTATCGGGATTTGCTGATTCTCAAGGGTTTATACACGCCGCCAAAATGTGGGAGAACGGTAGCATAGTCTGGACTGAGTTTCTTAAATCGGCCGTAGGTTTTGTGGTTGGGATTACAACATACTGGGTGGCCGTGAAGTATCTCGGTGAGTTTGGACTTCTCTCACCGGAGATACAAACACTGATATGGTTCGGTGTAACAATGATCGGCGTTGCGCTGGTTAGTCGCAGGTTTTTTTCCTGGCAAACCATAGATCAAATAGTAGGCGCTGTGGTTTTTATGGGAGTATGCTGGCTTCTATCCCGCACGGGAGCGTAACGCCCAATTTAATCCTCTCACCTCTTGGCAAATACAAGCACGATTTAGGGCTTCAGGCTTAATCTAAAGAGTCTGACTTATGATGAGGAAATCCCGAGTTTTTCTAGAAGAAGATGGCAACTAACCATTTCGGAGAGCATTTAACAATTGACGGCTACGGCGGTTCATACGCGAAGTTGGCGGACAACGAGATCGTTCTTAAATGTTTGAACGATCTTCCCGAACAACTCGGAATGAATATACTCGCCGAGGCCGTTGTTCATTTTGCACCCGAAGGTGAAGGAAAAGACCCCGGCGGATGGAGCGGTTTTGTCATTGTCATGGAAAGCCACATCAGCATACATACATTTCCCGGCAGAGGCTTCGTAAGTGCCGACGTTTATACGTGTAAGAATGGGATGGACGTTGAGTTTATTCTTAAGTATTTCAAAGAAATATTCCTTCTCAACGATATTGAGTATCATTTAATAATTCGGGGAACAAAATACCCGATAGCGAATATTGTCGATGTATAGCTAAAGGGTACGAACCGACATATACTCTTTGAAATCATCGAGTGGTTCATCAAAGTCTGGAGCCATTGAAATCAGACCTTTGGCGCTGCCGAACCGCCGCTTGCGTTTTTTTTGGGTGCGCGGAACAAGCTGCACAGACAAATTGTCATCCCGCGTGATAAAAATTTCTTCGCCTGCTGCTGCGGCATCTATAAGCCCGACTAAGTTTGTTTTTGCTTCATTAAGCGTAACTGTTTGCATATATCTCACCAAACTGCATTATACGTCAAAACAAAAAATTGCAATGAAACATTTTCTAGACAGTTAGTTCTGCCTCCTCCCCGCCATATCCAGACCGACTGCCGCGACTAGGATCGAGCCTTTGATGATGTCCTGCATAAAATCGCGGACGTTGAGCAGCGACATTCCGTTATCGAGGCTTGCCATTATTAATGCACCAAGACACGCGCCGAATATTGTGCCGCGTCCGCCCATAAGCGATGCTCCGCCGATGACGCATGCTGCGATGGCATCGAGTTCTTTTAAAACGCCGGCGTCCGGTGCGGCACTACCGACACGGGCCGTGAAAATAAGAGAAGCAATACCCGTTAAGGCGCCGAGTAGAGCATAAACTTTAATGATGTTTCGTTTGTTATTGATACCGGAGAGCCGTGCGGCGTCGGCGTTGCCGCCGATAGCGTAAAGGTAGCGGCCAAATGTGGTCGAGTTGGTCAAAAACCCGCCGAGCAATGCGACCGCAAGCAATATCAGCACCGGTATCGGCACACCCTGATATGAATTCATCACCCATATAAACGCGACGATGCCGCCGACGGGGATGATCGCTTTGAGCAGTTCATTGCCGTAATTTGCCTCGCCGAGGCCGTAATCCTTAGCGACCCGCGCGTTGCGATAAGCCATAAATAAAACAAAAGCTATTGCCGCTGCTGCTAATATCCAGCCGACCGACAGCGGCAGATTATTGTTGCCGATGGCCTTAAAAGTCTCATTAGATATCGGAATCGTGTTGCCGCCGAGCAGCCATTTCACCGCACCGCGCCAAGCAAGCAGTCCGCCTAGAGTTACGATAAATGCCGGGATATTAAGATAAGCCGTCAATGCTCCGTGAAATGTTCCGATAACGACACCTACCACGATCGCGGCAACTATAGCCGTCGGCAGGCCGTATTCCATCACGGTCACAGCATAGGCCGTAATGCCGCCCGCAAACCCCAGCACCGAACCGACCGAGAGATCGATATTGCCGGACACAATCACCATAAGCATACCCACCGCAATTATTGCTGTGACCGACATCTGCGTCATCAGGTTAGACAGGTTACGCGGCGTAAGAAATATACCGTCCGTCGCCCAGTGAAAATACACCCAGATCAACCCGAGGACGGCGATCATAATGTATGCCCGTAAACTGGCTTTGTTAATTTTTGTCTTTTCTTCCATTGTGGTTAATTGCTGCCGGTCGCGGCTGCCATTACTTTTTCAGGTGTCGCCTCGCTACGTGTAAATTCACCTGTCAGGCGGCCTTCGTGGAGGACGATCACGCGGTCGGACAGTCCTAAAACCTCAGGCAGCTCCGATGAAACAAGCACTATTGCTAATCCATCTTTCGCAAGTTTATTGATCTCAGCATAAATTTCCTGCTTTGCCCCGACATCGATGCCGCGTGTTGGCTCATCGAGAAAGAGAACTTTTGGGTTAGTGAGCAGCCATTTCCCCAAAACGACCTTTTGCTGGTTGCCGCCCGAAAGAGTGTTTGTGACCACCAAAGGCGAATTTGCCTTAATCCGTAGTGATCGCATAGGCTCTTTTGCGGCCATCGACTCGCGCGTTCTATTCGTTACAAATTTCCCGGAAATCGTTTTTAACCCCGCGAGTGTCATATTGTCGAGGATCGTTTGCTCAAGTATCAGCCCGAAACGCTTGCGATCCTCCGTAACAAAACCGACACCATTAGCGATAGCGTCCGATGGCTCTTTGATACTGACCGCCTTACTGTCGATCTCTATCTCGCGCGAATACTTCCCTTGCCAGGCTCCAAAGATCGTCATCAACAGTTCGGTCCGGCCCGCTCCCATAAGGCCTGCGATTCCCAACACCTCGCCTTTTTTGACCTCGAACGAAACATTGTCAACCAGCTTTTTATCGGCAATATCAGGCGAATACGCTGTAAGATGTTTGACCTTTAGCGCTGTCGCTCCGTGCTCGTGTTCGGCTACCGGATAAATATCACCGACCTCGCGCCCGACCATCGCGGCGATAACGCCGTTCTTGTTCGTCTCATTAGCGGCGTGTGTCGCGACAGTTTTACCATCGCGCAGCACGGTGATGTGGTCGCTCATTTGGAAAACCTCGTCCAGCTTGTGCGAGATGTAGATCATCCCGACATCCCGCTCTCGCAGTTTTTCGAGAATGCCAAATAGTATTGCAACTTCGGATTCGGTCAATGCAGCGGTCGGCTCATCGAGCACGAGAATTTTTGCGTCCTGGGACAGAGCTTTTGCGATCTCGACAAGCTGCTGCTGGCCTATGCCAAGCGAGCCGACCTTAACACGCGGATCTATCGGTAAATGTAGGTCGTGCAATAGTTCAGACGCCTTGTGATAAAGCTCGGACCAGTTGATGATGCCAAATCGTGACGGTTCCTTGCCAAGAAAAATGTTCTCTCCGACGGTCAATTCTTTGACCAGCGACAGCTCTTGAAAAATGATCGCAATACCCGCGTTTTCCGAATCGCGTATGTTGCGAAAGTGTCGTGCCCGATCGTCAACGAGTATTTCGCCTTCGAAAGTTCCCTCAGGATAAACGCCTGAAAGCACTTTCATCAACGTCGATTTTCCGGCTCCATTTTCACCTACGAGCGAGTGAAATTTGCCCGCATCGAGCGTAAAACTCACGCCGTCTAATGCCCGGACGCCGGGAAACTCTTTGACGATATTTCGCATTTCGAGAAGTGGCATAGAATTGCCCATGTAGGATATTCGGAAGTTGATGATAACACAATCGCAGACTTTGACTCGCCTTAACAACCAGCTTAAAATCTGACGTATGACTCAGGCTGAACACGAATTAAGGTTGCGCAAGATCGAGGCCGAAACCGAAGAAATAAAGCGCCAGATAATGCAGTTTGAATTCCAACATAAGAAAGATAATGCCGATGCCGACCGCCGTTTTGAGGCATGGAACAAGGCAATGACAGCAAAGCAGGATCACACTCAGAGACAGATTGACCATTTAGTCAGTTTGATTGGGCTCACTTACGACGAATTAGATGAGATCGACGCGACCTTGACACAAACCGGCATTGTTCTCACCCGTCCTCGTAAAAGAGCGAGGGTCAAATAGCCTCTCGTTACGACCCGCAAATGTCCAAACAACTAGCTATTGAGTCAATTCTTCACGAAAACCGCGTCTTTCGGCCGCCGGCAGAATTTTCGGCAAATGCT
The DNA here is from genome assembly GCA_043757775.1 of Chloracidobacterium sp. Lineage (GTDB taxonomy): Bacteria > Acidobacteriota > Blastocatellia > Pyrinomonadales > Pyrinomonadaceae > OLB17. The sequence continues at coordinate 26,897 of JAYVOS010000074.1, forward strand.
CACATAAAAAGCTTTAAGGAATATGAGGATTTGTATGCTGAAGCCGCGACAGATCCTGCCGCATTTTGGGCGAAACAGGCCGAAGAGCTTCATTGGTTCAAAAAATGGGACACAGTGCTGGAATGGAATGAGCCGCACGCTAAATGGTTTGTCGGAGGCAAGATCAATATCGCGTATAACTGTCTCGACCGACACCTGACGACATCGCGAAAGAACAAAGCGGCCATCATCTGGGAAGGCGAGACCGGCGAGATCAAAACGATCACATACCTCCAACTTCACCAGGAAGTATTGCGATTCGCTAACGTGCTGAAAAGCCTAGGCGTTTTGACCGGTGACCGCGTCGCTCTCTATATGCCGCTGATCCCGGCGCTTGCGGTTGCGATGCTTGCGTGTGCCCGGATCGGTGCGACACATACCGTAATCTTTGGCGGATTTTCAGCCGACGCTATCCGCGACCGCGTCAACGACTGCGGATGTAAGGTGATCGTCACCGCTGACGGCGGCTATCGACGCGGGGCCGAGATCAAGCTTAAGGAAATCGTTGATGAGGCCGTCGACCAATGCCCGACCGTCAAAGACGTTGTCGTCTTTCAACGAACAAACTCTAAAGTTACAATGCGTCCGGGCCGCGACCATTGGTGGCATGAGCTTACTAAAACGGTCAGCACCATTTGCCCTGCCGAGGAGCTCGATGCAGAGCATCCGCTCTATATCCTCTACACGTCGGGCACGACCGGCAAGCCGAAGGGAATTCTACACACGACGGGCGGATACCTTACGCAGACGGCATATACGGCAAAGCTGGTCTTTGACCTCAAGGACGACGATATTTACTGGTGCACAGCCGACATCGGCTGGGTGACCGGCCACAGTTACGTCGTTTACGGGCCGCTTGCTAACGGCTCGACTGTGTTTATGTACGAAGGTGCTCCGAATTACCCTGACTTTGACCGTTTTTGGGACATCATCGAGCGGCATAAGATCACGATCTTTTACACGGCTCCGACGGCGATCAGGGCATTTATTAAATGGGGTGAGCAATACCCGCTAAAGCACGATCTATCGTCCTTGAGGCTGCTCGGTTCTGTCGGAGAGCCGATAAATCCTGAGGCATGGGTGTGGTATCACGAGATCATCGGCAAAGGAAAATGTCCGATCGTCGATACGTGGTGGCAGACCGAGACAGGGTCGATAATGATCTCGCCGCTGCCCGGTGCGACACCGACCGTACCCGGAACGGCAACGCGACCCATACCAGGAATAATGCTCGATATCGTCACAAAAGCCGGTAAGTCCGTCGGCCCAGGCGAGGGCGGATATCTCGTTGCAACATATCCCTGGCCGTCTATGCTCCGCACATTGTGGCGTGACGACGAGCGATATAAGCAGGCGTACTGGTCCGAGATACCGGGCTATTATTTCGCGGGCGACGGAGCCAGACGTGACGAACGCGGCTATTATTGGATAATGGGCCGCGTCGATGACGTGATAAATGTCAGCGGCCATAGGCTCGGCACCGCCGAGATCGAATCGGCTCTCGTCTCGCACGAGGCCGTCGCCGAAGCTGCAGTCGTCGGACGCCCGGATGATATCAAGGGACAGGCAATATCAGCTTTTGTCACACTCGAAGGCGGCCGTAAAGGGAATGATGAGTTGAAAGACGCCCTGCGGGTGCACGTTGCTAAAGAGATCGGCTCGCTCGCAAAGCCTGACGATATTCGCTTTACTGATATGTTGCCAAAAACCCGCTCCGGCAAGATCATGCGGCGTCTGTTGAGGGAACTGGCAACGAGCGGCAGTGTCGCCGGAGATGTAACAACGCTTGAGGATTTTTCGGTGCTTGAAAAACTTCGCGAGGATGAGGAATAGAACGCCGACGGATTGATTAGTCCGGGATGGATTCGGACACATCGGCCCGCGACCAATCTAACTTGTCCGATACAACCACCGTGCCTGCGAGCATATCGCCGATCCGCTGCTTTCGCTCACTGGAAATAAGAACCAGTCCGGCGGGAATACCGCCGAACAACGCAGGATTGACCTCAATGATTCGCAAAAGAGTCCTGATAAGAGCGGAGACCCAGCCGGCTTTTACGCCATCAAGCTTGAGGACGACCAGCCCCTGGAAATACTTACCTAACGTCCGTCCCCAAAGGCCTTCAAGAATGAGAAAGTAGCTTAGGTAGCCGACAACGACAAATATTCCCCTGAGTACTGTCCAAGTTTCAGGAACCAAACTCACCACCACCAACATCACTCCCAATGCGATGACGTTATCAACAATCGCTGCGATAAAGCGCGCTTTGGATGCGTCTCCTACTATATTCATAAAGTAATAATACGGCGTGATAAGTTTGTCTAGCAAGGGTGGTAAGCACATTGCCCGCAATTACGCTAAAATAGCTACAGTGACGGAAAAGATACATATCACAGGACTGAAACGAAGCGAGCTCGAAGAGCTCGCCGCAGAATCAGGTGAGCCTAAATATCGTGCAACACAGGTTTTTAAGGCCGTTCACGAACGGCGGCTGACGGCGTTTAATGAGATAAGCGATCTGCCGAAAAAGTTTCGCGCTCGGCTCGTCGAGACTGCTGATATCTCGCGGCTCAAGGTCGATGCACGTTATGTATCTACCGACGGCACGCGGCGTTACCTGATGACTACGCCTGACGGCTACCCGGTCGAGACGGTCTATATCCCGTCAGAGGGTCGCGACACGATCTGTTTTTCGTCGCAATCGGGCTGCCCGCTAAAATGTGATTTCTGCCTGACGGCGAAGCTCGGCCTGCTCCGCAATCTGACCTCAGGCGAGATCGTCGAGCAGGTAATTACTGTACTCAATGACGTTTACGGCGTCGGGGTTGAGACACCGCACGGGACAAATCTTGTTGGAATGGGAGCCGGCGAACCTTTCCTAAATTTTGACAATCTGATCGATGCCCTCGAAATAATGGCTGACGCAGATGGCCTTTTCATCGTGCCAAACCGCGTGACGATCTCGACCGCCGGCATCGTGCCTCGTATCTATGATTTTGCCAAACTCGAAAATCGCCCGCATCTGGCGATCTCACTTTCGTCGGCAAATAACGAGCTTCGAGATAGACTGATGCCGATAAACAAACGCTGGGACCTGTCGGAGATTATGACCGCGGCAAAAGAATTTGAAACTAGCCTAAGACGCGGCGAGCGTTTTACTTTCGAATATGTGATGCTTGGTGGCGTAAATGATGCGGACGCGGATGCAAATATCCTGGCAGATCTGGTCGAGCAGTATCAGCTCAAGCGGGTCAAGATCAACATGATCCCGCACAACGGTGCGGAGCAGCTCGATTACACCGCATCGACGCCGGAGCGTGTCGACCGGTTCAAATGGATACTCGAGTCTCGCGGCGTTTCGGCATACGTCCGGCAGCCTCGTGGACGTGATATTTATGCCGCGTGCGGACAGCTCGCCGCAATGGAGGAGCAAAAGGAAAAAATTCTGTCGTAAGTTATGTTAGCTATTCTTATTCCCGGACTAATTCTTGTGGCATTGATGGTGTGGGCATCGACGCGGATAAAGAAAATGGCCGCTGCGGCGTTTGAGGCCGAAACCATCGAATCGGATGATTTCATAATCCTAAAACCTGAGGGCTTTTTAAATAATCTCAACGGTGACCAGAAACATACTTTTGAGGTATATTCGAAAGAGTTTGGCGGCGACGGTGCCGAAGATATCAAACAGGGACGAGCAGACCTGACTGTCCTAGATGAGAAAACATTTGAGGAAGTCATTTCGGAAATAAAGCAGTCAGGCGACTCGATATATGAAGATATTACTGAAGTTATAGGCTCAACACATTTTCGCGTGATTGAGACTTCGCGTGTCGAAAAAGGTGTCGATCTTTTGGTTATCTACAAGATAGCGGAAAAGAACGGTAAAGTATTTGTGCTAGAGGCCGTCAAAATGGCCATCACATCGGATGAGTTTTCGCGTAAATTTGAGACGTTTGTCGCAGGTTTTGAACTAAAATAGAATAAATAAATTCCGCAAAGGAATTATTTCGTTAAGGACAATTTCTTATGATAAAACAATTGATCAGAGTTGGATTTTTGGCAACGATAGTGATCGCGGTAGGTTTTTTCACCAGCATCAACGCTCAGAGCGTCAGCGGCTCGATTGCGAGCGGCGCGGTCACCCGCGGTATAGCCGCCAAGGGAAAGGTCGTTTTGAGCATTCCCGGCGGACTGCATGTTAATTCAAACCGGCCAAACGGCGAATATGCCATTGCTACTACGGTAAAGGTATCTTCAAATGGCGTAAAACTCAGCTCCGTTACCTATCCGCGTGGCACCAACCGCAAATTTGAGTTTTCCGAAAAGCCGCTAAATGTCTATGAGGGCCGTGTCACATTTGGGTTTAATGTGACTGCTCCGGCAACATTCCGCGGCCGTACAGTCACCGTCAACGTGACCGTCCGCTATCAGGCATGCACCAACGAGGTCTGCTACGCACCAAAAAGCAAGCAGATCACTCTCAAAGCACAAGTCAATTAGCTGCGGCGACCGATGACAGACATCAGCCGTCCGGTCTTGCCGTTTTTTATTTTTTCGAGTCGGTAGGAAAAGAAAAGGTCGGGCCGCTCCATCGTGCAGAAAGGAGCAGTCCAAATATTTTCGTTAGACAAGCCGCTCGAGATCAATTGATCCCGGTTGGCGAGGTGTAGATCGACCCGAGCATGTCCCTCGCGTGTCGCTGTAAGGTATTTTTCACTGCCCTCAAAGTTTTCAGCAAATGCGGTAATTACATCTTCGCCAATCTCGTAATTGCCGCAGCTCGCGGCCGGACCGATCGCAGCTATAATATCTTTCGGGTCGCTGCCGTAATCAGCCGCCAGCTTTGCAACCGCTTTTTTTACAATAGATCGAACAGTTCCGCGCCAGCCCGCATGTATCGCGGCAAACGCTCCGGTAACCGGATCGCCTATCAAAACAGGCACGCAATCTGCAGTTTTCGCTGCCGCTAAAAAGCCTGTGATGTTTGAAATGACGGCATCAGCGTGGTCCTCGGAATCGCCGATATCGTCTATCGTGTTGATCGTTTTTATGGTATCACCATGAACCTGCCACACCGCCGCGATCTGCATATCACCGCCGATAACATTCAAAAAACGGCGGCGGTTTTCATAAATATTCTCAGCCAAGTCTTCGTTAAACCCTGCGAGATTTAGATCTCCGGAGGGAAAATCAGACACACCGCCGAGCCGCGTCGAAAAGCCGTTAACAAAACCGGCATCTTCCAAAGCACGACTCACCAGTACCTTAACGCCATCGCGTTCTCGCCAAAAAAACCCCGAATCTGCTAAAGTTTCATCAGTCATTTATGATCTTATCTATCGGCATCGACATTACGGAAGTTTATCGCATACGCCAGACTATCGCCAGAACACCGCGTTTTGCGGAGCGTGTCTTCACCGCAAATGAACGGGCATTTTGCGAAGGCA
>JAYVOS010000075.1:0-2458 GCA_043757775.1 Chloracidobacterium sp.
CCAGAACTACCGCGAAAGCGAACGAAAAAATCACGCCCCTGACAAATACGCCCATTAGTCGCGACCAAAAACTAACATCGGTTAGCCGGATCATAAATACCGGCACGACCAACGCAAGCCCAAGCCCCAGACCGAACAGCCCGCTGTCAGGCCGCATTAAAACGGCCAGTCCGGACATAATTCCCGCACCCGCCCACCACAATATTGAACGTAAAGTTTTATTTGATTTCAATCCGTAGGTCGCTGCCAACGTCATCGCTGCGAGGAAAAACATCGTTAGCGTTTCAGTCAATATCGTCGCCGCGTAGATCGCCGTAAAAGGACAAAACGCCGCAAGCAAAAAAGTTAGATACGCCGCCTTTCGCCTGCGTCGCCGCGTTCCTCCAAGCCAGTTCCACGCGATCAACGCCGCTAGCACACTCGCCGCAACATAAATAACAGCCTGTACGATGCGGACCGCTGAGTTATTACCGTGTCCAAAAACCGAATAAACTCCGGCCAAAAACAGAGGATATCCCGGCAGACGTATCAGTGTCGGAGCAAAGGGTGCCTGAGCCTCCGCCGAAAAAACGCCCTGTACTAGTACGTTTGTAGCGAGTTGTTGATAGAGCTTGCCATCATTCGGCTGATCGTTTGCGAGGTAAAAGGCGATCGCGATGTTAAAAGCCAGCGACAAGAGAATGCCTATGGGAATGAGCATTCGACGGAAAAATTTTCGTCTTTTTGCAAGCTTTCGATTGTCCGATGGAGCGGTATCGCCCATTTATGTTAACCTCTTGGCAGAATGACCGAAGCGATAGATAACTTTCTCAAAGCCTTTGCCGACGCTTTGAGCAACCACAAGTTCGTTAAGCTGACACTCGGCAATTATAAAGGCTCAGATCCACATCTACAAAAGATCAACATCCGCCTCATCGAAACAAAAAAAGGTATTCGTCTATTTTTCCTTTATCGTCACGATGCCCGTGATATTGCCAAAAATTACGATCTGAAAGACGGCACCTCGCTTATTAGGAAACTGATCGGCCGCGAATTTTTCAGCGGGCATCTTTTCACGACGGAAAAAGACTGGCAGCTCGATGTCGGCAGAAAAAAAGCACGGCTCAATGTCGGCAAAGCTACCTTAAAGGTTGCGCCGCCGCTCGAACACGACCGCAAAAAAGAAAATCCGATCGACCCGCACAGTGTCTATCTCAATGCTCTCGGCATCACGACCGACCAGGGCGAAATCCGCTCGCAACAGCAGCATAAGTGGCGGCAGATCAATAAATACGTCGAGATATTGGCTGCCCTAGTCGATAAATCTGAGCTAAAAGACCGCACATCACTCAATATTGTCGATATGGGTTCCGGCAAAGGCTATCTCACATTCGCTGCTTACGATTATTTCAAAAACACCCGCGGCATAGACGTTACAATGACCGGAGTCGAGGCCCGCAGCGATCTCGCCGCGATCTCAAATGACGTCGCACGTGCAAGCGAATTCGACGGCCTGTCATTCGTTCAGGCGACGATCGACTCATACGATCTTAAGAACGTTAATATTTTAATCGCACTCCACGCCTGCGACACCGCGACCGACGACGCCCTCTACAAAGGCATTACGACAAAAGCTGATCTCATCGTCGCCGCTCCGTGCTGTCATAAGGAAATTCGCAAACAAATTACGCCGCCCGCGATGTTCCGCGACATCCTAAAACACGGCGTGATGATCGAGCGTGTCGCCGAAACCGTCACAGACGGCCTCCGTTCGCTATTGCTCGAACGCGAGGGCTACTCAACCAAGCTCTTCGAATTCATCTCCGTCGAGCATACACCGAAAAACAATATGCTCGTCGGCACACGCCTCCCAAAATTGAAAGAAACGGACGACATAACAAGACAGATCGCCGACATAAAAGAATTTTACGACATCGGGGAGCATCATCTCGAAAAATTGCTTGACCGGAAAGAGGAACAGAGAATTACTTGACCAAACACGCATTCCGACGTATTATTAAAGTTTGCGTCTTATCGCAAAATCACACCGCTTATATACGGCGGAAGGAAGTGAAATTATGAAACCTGAAATACACCCTAACTACACCGAAATGACGGTGATATGTGCTTGCGGCAACAATTTTAAGACCCGGTCAACGATGGGCGACGAGCTGCAGATAGAGATCTGCTCCGAGTGCCATCCGTTCTTTACCGGCAAACAAAAACTGATCGATACGGCCGGACGCGTCGACCGCTTTAACAAGCGTTATGCCCGCGGTGCCGCCGAGGCAGGTAAATAATGAGACTGGCGAATTACCAGTATTAGCTTATTAAAATTAGACGCCGGTCATTTGGCGCCGATCGATAAAGGTGTATCAAATATACACCCCTGATCCGGTGAAAAATGGTCGGCGTTAGTTCTTTTTAGAGATTGTGGAAAAGCTTTTTAACATCGACTGGCACACAATGTTCGTGCCCA
>JAYVOS010000076.1:0-9010 GCA_043757775.1 Chloracidobacterium sp.
AGCACCCTGCTCAAAGTTATTAGCACCCGAGATCGGCTGTGCCGTATATTGCAGGATCATGCGGATCATACCCGGAGTAAGGTAAGGGTTGACCTGTAGCAGCAGAGCTGCCGCACCGGCAACGACTGGGGCTGACATCGACGTGCCGCTCATGTACATCATTGAATCAATGTCATTGGTAGTGTCGAGGTTCAGATCGGCGTTTGCGGCCGACATGTGATTGTTTGGCGACTTATACGAAACAAGCTTGTTGCCCGGTGCAACTAGATCAGGTTTGATCAAATTGTCAAAAACTCGCGTGCCGATCGACGTTGTGTAAAAACTACGTGTGGGACCGTGCGAGCTATAACTTGCCATCGTGTCGTCGGTGTGCAAGGCGGTTCCTAGTGAGTTGCTTGCACCTACGGTGATAGCATACGGGCTGTTGCCTGGGCTATGGATCTGGCCGTACATTTTCTGGCCGAGGCTGTTTTTGCCGAGGTTTCCCGCAGCCGCAATGACTACGATGCCCGCATTGACCAATTCTTTGACCTTGACGCAGACAGGGTCATTTGTCCAAGAGTCTATAGCAGTGCCGCCGAGGCTCAGATTCACGACCTTGATGTTGTAAGTTGCCCGGTTGGTTAGGATCCAGTTTAAGCCGTTGAGCAGCCAAGACGTCTGGCCGGCTCCGTTGTTATCCAAAACCTTAACGCTGACGATATTCGCATTAGTTGCGACGCCCTTGTAAGCACCGCCGTTTGCGTTTGAAGCACCGGCGGCAAGACCGGCAACGTGTGTTCCGTGGCCGTAACCATCGGTAGTATCTGTAAGAGTAGAGTTTGTAAAATTGACGTTTGCGACTATGCGGGAAGTATTGCCGATGTTCTTAAATCCGTTGTGAGCAGAGTAGATGCCCGAATCGACAACTGCAATGCCGACACCGGTTCCATCCAGTGTATAAGCCGCACGGCTACCCAACGCTGGCTGTGACCGCATAAGTGCAGCACCGGTCGCATCTTCGACATGGCCGGTCGTTGCCGTCGGCCTGTCAGGCGAGACGTAGTTGATGAGGCCGCTCGACGACAGAGTCTGAAGAGCCGATAAAGGCAGATTGACTACCATCGTGTCGCTATTGCCGATGCGGTCCGAAACATGAGCTTGTCCGCTTGCGAGAAGCGAGCGAAGAGCAGCATTGTCAGCGTCCTTAGCCTGCAGGATAACGTCAACGCGTTTAGCACCGCTTGGATCCTGAGCCATCATCTCACGCAGGTCCGGCGATACATTGTCGCCGCGATATTCGCTGTCGCGAGTAGATTTAGTCGTGCCGGCATTTGCATTGCTGTTTTTGGCATCAGTAATAAGGATGCCTGCAAAGTAAGCTGCGATCTCCGGCTGCGAATCTATACGTTCGTCATAGGCGATGCTCGAGCTGCTGCCGATGATGACCAGTTTCCCTGCAGCGATATTGTCAATAATTTTAGTTGTAGCAGCACTCGAACCGACCATATTTGCCAGTTCGTCCACAAACAAGATCGTCTTACCGTTAGACGCGACGGCGTTATTAACGATGAGATCGATAAAAGCTGCAGCCTCAGCTTTGGTAGCGACATTAGAAAATAAAATTGAAGTCTCTATCTTAATGATCGACTTGCCGCTGAGCGCTCTAGGAGCCGAGCCGTTCGCAATACGCAGTGCGACCTGTTCAACGATCGAATTCTGGACGGCAACGTCATCATTGACGATCACCGGCTGACGAACTCCACCCGCTGCTAACACTTTGATAAGACTCGTAGTCTCTTTTTCAAAGCTTAGGTCTTCACGCAATCTACCGTCACGGCCTAGCTGCGTAAGATCGGTGGTGTATTTCGCCATGGCCGTTTCAGTATTCATTTGGCCGCTGCGTAGGGCATTAACAGCAAATACATTTGAAAACACAAACGAAGCAAGGATCGCAATGGCTGCGAATCGTCGTGTCGTTGAGAATCCGAAAATTGATATCTTCATAATAGTCGCTCCTTTCTGGGGCTGAGAATAGGCGGCATACGCCTTCGCCATACCTTATACAAGCCCCGTGCCATAAAGCTAAACATTGTAATTATTGAAGTTAGCGGGCTTTGTGAGGAGGGATGGCTGATATGTTATGTCAGTCTGACCGATTTGTTCGGTCAGGCTGAATGATTTTGCGTCAGAACCGGGAGCAGTGACGAATGTGTCGATCAGAGATCATGTCGTCGAGCATAAACTCACATTGAAATGTGAGTTTTAAGTCAAAAACAATGATTTCTTACGGCAGTGACCTTGTAGTGAATAGCGTGCCACACCGTTTTGACGAGATCACTGACGGCATCGCGAATAATTTCTAACATCATCGCCGTTCGACCTCTGACAACATCGTGGATGATGTTAGGAAAAAGGCGAAAGTGTCGAGGCCAATACTTATTAGAGCTTCATCTTTTTTCCTTTTTCCCGTATTCTTTTCGAGAGATGCCGAGCATCATCCATCAAAATCATCAGATATAAGGATAAGCGTGAAACATGGAACGCAGAAACTTTTTAAACAAGTTTGGCATAGGGGCTGCCGCGTTGGGAACGATAGTGACATCGGCAGGGGCGGCTGTGCCGGAGCCGATTACTGACGGACCCGATAGAAATTCATTCAAAGCAGCTGATTTTGGCGCCGTCGGCAACGGTACCGTCGATGACACCGCTGCTATCCAGAGGGCTATCGACGCGGCACATAAACTTGGCGGCGGCACAATCTATCTCGAGGGCACCAAAGGACGCGATTTCAGATGCACCGGCCAGATCTCATTTGACAATAAACGCGGAGTTCGGATAGTGGGCAGTGCAGGGCCGAATGTTCCAGATACGGCACAGCCGCCAGCGCAGTTAAATTATACGGGCACTGCTTCGCCGTTCATATCAATGAGATCTAGCTTTTCGATCTCGATGGACGGCCTTAAAATAAGCTACAGCAATAATGACTTTCGGGGCTCACTAGTTGAGACCGGACATTCGCCCGAGGTGAAAGGTGATCCGGGTTACCTTATGTTCGACCGCTGTTGTTTTCTAGGAAACGGTAAGGCCAGACGGGCCGCTTTTTTACTCAACCTGTCACGATGCATATGCTCGACCGTAAGGAATTGTGCATTTCAGGCGGCGGACACCGGTATAGTCGGCATTGCGGACCACGGTAATTACTCAAACGTCATTCAGATAACCGACTGCGTTTTTCAATCGCTGAATACCGTGGCAATAAAAAGCGGCGGCGAATCGTGGCTGATATCGGGATGTACATTTGAACCGTTAGTAAGCCAACGTGCCGGAGCGTATATGCAAGGTGCGAACACATCGGCCTGGGGGTTAGTCTTTATCGGATGTTGGATGGGAGATGTTTCCGCTCCGGGCGGATGCTGGATAGATGTGACAGCCGGTCCCGCATACGGATTAACCATAATCGGTAACCGGATAGCTCCGGCGGGTTCCGGTCCGAAGGACACTGCGATAAGACTAGGGAATGGAAATACGGGAGTAATGATCTCAGGTAATCGAATAGAGGGCCCTATATGTATAGATTTTACAGAAGGTTATACGTATGGTGCATCGATAATTGGCAACGATCTGCAAGGTAAGACACCGATCGCACATTTGCAGAATGCAATGAATCACTTTGTTGCAGGACATTACACGACCCCAAATGTTATGAGTGGCATCTCAAATCTTCAAATCGGGGTTTTTAGCGGTGACGGCGTTAGGGGAGGCATTAATCTCGTCCCGCAGACTTGGGGGCCGCCGACAAAGCCGGAAAACGGCGATATGTGGATGGATAATAACGGGATGTTTGTTCGCATCAACGGACAGACACGAAAGGTAAAATTGGAATAGAAAGAAAAAGAGCCGGGTTGTTGCCCGGCTCTTTTTCTTTCAGGTATGTTCTGTTTATATGTTGAGAATATCGACCAGTTCCTGAACGGCAGCGGCGCTCTTGTGAAGGGCGGTGCGTTCGTCGTTTGTCAGTGAGATCTCGATGATCTGTTCGATGCCGTTTTTGCCGAGTTTGACGGGCACGCCGACGAAAAGATTGCTGACGCCGTATTCGCCTTCGAGAAAGACCGCGCAGGGCAGGATCTTTTTCTTATCTTTAAGGATCGCTTCGGTCATCTCAACTGCACCGAGACTAGGTGCGTAGTAAGCCGAACCTGTTTTGAGCAGGCCGACGATCTCAGCTCCGCCGTTGGCGGTGCGGGTGAGAATCGCGTCGAGCTTATCCTTGGCGATAAGTTCGGTAATAGGAATACCTGCAACCGTCGAATAACGCGGCAGCGGCACCATTGTGTCTCCGTGGCCGCCGAGTACGAAGCAAGTTACGTTCTCAACCGACACGTCTAATTCCTCAGCGACGAAGCTTCGCATACGAGCCGAATCCAACACACCTGCCATGCCGAGCACGCGGTTTTTCGGGAAACCTGAGCGTCGAAACGCGACCTGTGCCATTGCGTCGAGCGGATTTGAAACGACGATGATGACGCAGTTTGGCGAGTATTTTGCGACTTGATCGGTGACCTGTCCGACGATGTCAGAGTTGGTTTTCAAAAGATCGTCGCGGCTCATGCCGGGTTTGCGGGGCAATCCGGCGGTGATGATAACAACGTCGGAATTTGCCGTTTCTTCATAAGAATTGGCACCGACGAGCTTAACGTCAAAACCGTCGATCGGCGCAGCTTGTGCGAGATCGAGACATTTGCCCTGCGGCGTTCCCTCGACGATATCGACTAGGACGACATCCGCAAGCTCTTTGCTTGCGATCCAGTGTGCAGCAGTCGCACCGACATTACCGGCACCTACGACCGTAACTTTATTTCTTCCAGCAGCCATTATTAAACCTTCCCATAATTAAATGTGTTGTAGTAAAAAGATATTTTGTCACAGACGCCGCAAAACGGCAAAAGTTGGGTTGCCTCGAAAGCGGTTTTGGTGCTAATTTTCTGTAAAACATATGAGATATAAGTTAATACGCATCGTGGCGGCGACGGCCGTGCTGGTTTCGTTTGGGGTGCAGGGGTTTGCACAGGTGAGCCCCGCTTCAATTTCGGGCAAGCGTGTAAAGCGTCTCGTCGTGCGCGGGGCGAGGGTCGTTGACGGCAGCGGCAAACCGGCGGCGGGGCCGTTTGACATCGTTGTTGAGAATGACATCATCACGCAGATCGCGGGATTTGATCCGCGTGACCCTAAAGCACGGCGGCCAGAAAAGGGCGATGTTGAGATCGACGCGACCGGCAAATATGTCCTGCCCGGACTGATCGATCTGCACGCACATATTCACGACGAACGTGCGGGCGTGCCGATGCCGGTCGAATACTGCATGAAGATGTGGCTCGCCAGCGGTATCACGACGATCCGAGAGGCTTGGTCAAATAAAAAGATGCTCACCTGGCGTGACCAGACGGCTTCAAATCAGCTTGCCGGTCCGCGAATATTTACCTACGGTGGTTACTTTGACACGCCGACGCCAAATGCTGAAGTCGCACGGCAGAAGGTGCGGGATTTTAAAGCCGCAGGCTACGATGGCATCAAGCTCTACACTATCGACCGCGACCTGATGGCGGCGATGATGGACGAGGCTCACAAACAGGGCCTCAGAGTAATGCACCACGTCGGAGTCGAGGAGACGAACGCGTGGGACGACATCAAATTCGGCACGACGAGCATCGAGCATTGGTACGGCATACCGGATGCGGCCATCGAATCCGGAAGGCAGAATTTTCCCGCGACATATAACTACAACAACGAGGTTGACCGTTTTCGTTACGCCGGACGGCTTTGGCGAGAGGCTGACCCGGAAAGATTGAACAAGGTGCTCGATGCGATGGTCGCGGCAAATGTTGCTTGGGATCCGACGCTCGATATTTACGATGCGTCTCGTGACCTACAGCGTGCACAGACCAATCCGGCGTTTGCGGATTTTCTGCATCCGGTTCTCGAAGATTATTTCCGCCCTAATCCCTCCAATCACGGCTCGTATTTTATCGGCTGGACCTCCACCGACGAGGCTTATTGGAAGGAAAATTACCGCATCTGGATGCGGACGCTGCTCGAATTCGAACGACGCGGCGGTCTCATTGGCACGGGCGATGACGCAGGATTTATCTATCAGATGTACGGCTTTGGGCTGATCCGTGAGCTGGAATTGCAGCAAGAAGCCGGTTTCCATCCGCTCAAGGTCATTCAGCACGCGACCAGCAACGGAGCAAAAATTCTGGGCAAGGAAGACACGCTCGGGCTCATCCGTGTCGGCTACAAAGCCGACCTCATCGTCGTTAACGGTAATCCGCTTGAGAATTTCAAGGTGCTGTATCCAAACGGCACCGATGAAGTTCGTGACGGCAAGGTCGTTCGCGGCGGCGGCATCGAATGGACGATCAAGGACGGCATCCCTTTTCACGTGCCGACCGTCTCGTCTGAGATCAAGGCAATGGTTGCTGCTGCGAGAATGCAGAAGCCCGCACGTCAGTAAAGGCTTAAGATGCGGACAGGAATGTCCGCGTTCCAGAGAAAAAGCCCGCCGTGCTCTCCCCTTCACGACGGGCTTCTTCAAATGGCCGAATGGATCTCGCCAACGACCAAACTTAAATAAATTTTCAATAATCAAGTACCGGCAGCATTACCTCTTTTTTGAGCACGATCTCAAATTCCTCGCCGTCACGGATCCGCACGTCTTTGCCTTTTCGCAAAAAAGCTATCGCGGTTCCCACGCTGGCTCCGGCTCCAGCACCGATCAGTGTACCTTTGTCTGATCTAGAAACCAGCCCGAAAACCGCTCCGACTACTGTGCCGCCGACGATGGTCAAGGCATTTGTCACCGCCGAAGGCTTAGACGCGATCTTGTTGACCAGCTTGGCCTCGATGGGTCGCCGCGGCGTGTTGACGATCCGGAGCGATTCGAACACGACCTCAAGCGAGCCGTTCTTTCCGCCCATTCCGGCGGCTGAGACCACGGTTACGCGGCCCTCAATCACCGTTCCTATGGGCAGCACGATAGTGTCGCGTATCATCACCGGTTTGGCGACGGCGGCGGTAAATGTATCATTCACACCCGCCACTTTCGAGCTAAGCTCGACATCCATCTTTAGACTGATCAGCGTATCCGCCGGAATGCGATAGATCGAATCCGGTTGTGCCGATGCCAAAATTGAATTTGCAAAGATCAAAAGCGATACAGCTGCCAGTTTGACGCTTGCCGTTTTGAAGTTCATGCCTCTTCCCTCCGGCTCCGCTCACGCGAAGCAATATTGCAATGCCCGTGCCAATTACGAAAAATTCGCGAAAAAAAAGAAACACCAATATTTGAAGGCATTTCTCTGTCGAAAGTTGTATGAGGGATCAATTTTTTGAGCCCGTATGGTTGATGCGATGCACGATATGGGTAGTTGTCGATTACAGGTTATCAAAAGGATGAAACTGCTCACTGCTCACCGCTTACAGCTCACTGCAATATTGGATGTCCGCCACCTTTGCTGTGATCCGCTGTGTCGTTATAACGCTGACGGTCATTATGATACAAAACGAGGTGTTCGCCTTCGTAACGAACGACATCGGATATGCGGCTGAGATCTTTGGTATGCTCGGCTATCAAAAACGCACACGGCGTGTAGGCTATGACCATTCCGGCGGCGTAAATAAATCTGCCTTGATCGTAACCCGAACCGGCGTATTGTCCCGCAGGGACTGCAATATCAGGTGAATATTTACCCGCACTATCTTTTGTCCGGTCGGCCTTGGCGATAAATATAGAGTAATCTGAATAGTTAAGCCGAGCCGAGTATTTGTTGTTTTTTGCGACCGCAAACAGATCGGACAGCCCTTTATCAATGGCAGTCGAGACCGCTGCCGAAGGCTTGTTCACGGCGTAAACAAATGCCCCTTTGGAAGTCTTTGCCGAGACGCCAAACTTATCGCCTGAGATATTCTGAGCCTTTGCCAGCACAAGGCGGTTCTGTGCATTTGCCGAATTTTCCGTTCCGAGTATCAAAACGATTGCAAATATAGCTGATATGAATATGGCCGTGTTTTTCATTTTGTTAATACTTCCCGCATCTTGCATCGCAATAACCATACCAAAAACAAAGGGACGAAAGAAATTAATCCTTCGTCCCCTCGATTATATAATGGTACTGGGGACGGGAATCGAACCCGTACGCCCCTAAAGGCACAGGATTTTAAGTCCTGGGCGTCTACCAATTCCGCCACCCCAGCACGATTTAAGAGGTTAGCACGTCTGAAAGAAGTTGTCAGCAGTCGGTTGTCAGTTGTCAGTGGTGTAGTATTGAAAAATAGTAGCGTTTCTGCTGCTCGACGTGGAATATTATGGATCAGATCGGGTGGATACTGTGGTTGGTGCTGGGTGTGGTGTTGATCATCGCCGAGATATTTACGCTTGGGTTTGTACTGTTTTGGTTTGGGATTGGAGCATTGGCGGCTGCTGCGGTTGGGTTTATGGGACTTGGTGCGGGCTGGCAATTTGCGGCTTTTGCAGTGGTTTCAATCGGTCTAACAGCAATGTCGCGGACGATCTTTGCCAAGTATCTGCCTCATAGCGACCCTGCGATGAAAACCGGCATGGATTCGCTGCCAGGCAAGGTGGGCACCGTGACCGCCGCGAGCAGAGGGGCTATGCAGGAGGCTGCTGTAAAGGTTTTCGGTTCGACGTGGACAGCTTATCCGCTCGACGGAGAAATAGATCTGATCGAAGGTGAAAAGGTCGAGGTTGTAGAAGTAAAAGGCTCGTCTATATATGTTAGACGAGCTACAAAAGAGCTTACAGGCTGGAAGCAGGATTAAACTATCTCAGCCGTATCTTCTTCATCGGTGTCCTGATCTGCGGTGTCGTGGATGCCGCCTAGGTCGATGACTTCGAGTTTTACTTCGTCTTCAGTCGCTTCAGGTAGGCCTTCGCCGGTAAATTTTGAGATTATGACCGTTATATTGTCTTCGCCGCCATTGTGGTTGGCGAGCTTGACGAGTTCGGCAC
>JAYVOS010000077.1:0-2438 GCA_043757775.1 Chloracidobacterium sp.
GATTAGAATTCATTCACTTGAGGATGTTTTGCTAAAGTAAGCTCTCAAGTTCGCCAATCACAATTCAGCGTCCAAAACATTTCAAAATACTATAACGAATGTTAAAATAGCATTAAATCGAATTGTCTTTTCAAATAAAAGAGGAAATATGAGTACAGGTTTTGAGTCGGCAATAAGTAGTTTTCTCGACAAAAATGGAGTTGGCAGCGGAGCCGGAACCGCCACGGCACGCGACATTGTGCCTTTGGGCCGCAATGCGGAAAAAGTGGTCGCAATGCGCTATTCACTCAAAGACGAAAAAGGCGAGCCTCTCGAAACGTGGGCAGATATTGTCCGCCGCGTGGTTGGCCATGTTTCAAAAGCTGAGACAGAACCTTTCAAACAAAAGCTTTTTTACAACGAGATGACCAATGTGATGCTCGCACGCGAATTCGTGCCGAACACGCCTTGTCTCGTTAACGCAGGTAAGCCAGAAGGCCAGCTTGCAGCCTGTTTCGTGCTCAACGTCCCGGATTCGATCGAGGGCATCATGGAGCACGCTCAAAACGTCGCGATCATACATCAGACGGGCGGCGGAACGGGTATGACTTATGAATTTTTGCGACCCGCAGGCTCGATGGTCAATTCGACTCGTGGTGTCGCATCGGGGCCTGTATCGTTCATGAACATCGTCAATCAGACGACTGAGGTCATCAAGCAAGGCGGTGTCCGTCGCGGTGCCAATATGGGCATTTTGGCGATCACGCACCCTGATATTCTGCGGTTCATCCACGCTAAAAACGATCAGACCAGCCTCACGAATTTTAATATCTCCGTGACCGTCAGCGACCTTTTCATGGACGCGGTGGACAGCGGTGTATGGTTTCAGACGGAGTTCAAAGGCGATCCGTGGACACAGAGCGTGTTCGATTCTGTGACCGGAGCCGATTATGTAGTCTATCGACGGTCTGACGGCTCGACCGCGACATTTGCCGACAAATTGGCATTCGAGACCGCCGATCTGACCGATTGTATTATAGAAGAACCGCCGATGCCGGGAATGGTTTTCGCACCCGATATCTGGAATCGCATCATCGCATCAGCCCACAAATACGCTGAGCCGGGCATCATATTTATCGACGAGGTTAACCGTCACAATCACATGATGGCCTCAATGGGGCCGATATATGCCTGTAATCCGTGCGGCGAACAGCAGCTGCATTTCAATAATTCGTGCAATCTCGGCTCGATCGATGTTGCTAAATTTTTCACAAAAACTACCGACGGCGAAGGCATCGTCGATTGGGAACGCCTGTCAAACGTCACGCAGCTTTGCACGCAGTTTCTCGACAATGTCGTAGATGCAGGATATTTTCCGCTGCCTGAGATCGACGATGTCGTTAAACGCACAAGGCCAGTGGGGCTGGGAATTATGGGCTTTGCAGACCTATGTCTCAAGCTAGGCGTTACTTATGGCAGCGACGAATCGCTGGCATTAATGGAAAAAATTATGGGCTTTGTCCGCCGCGAATCGTGGCTCGCAAGCCTCAATCTCGGCAAGGAAAAAGGCGTGTTTCCCGAATTCGAGGCCAATCGCGAGGCATATTCCAAATTTATTTACGAAGACCTCGGCATTCCGCGTGACATCCCGCTCACGCCGCGAAATTATGAAGTGACGACCATTGCTCCCACAGGCACCATCTCGCTCGTGGCTGAAACTTCGTCCGGTATTGAGCCTAATTTTTCGTGGGCGTATGTCCGTCAGGACACGCTCGGAACGCGCACCTACGTCCACACGCCTGCGGCTGAGGCTCTTGGGATAACGGTCGATCAGACCGACGAAGAGTCGATCAAAACGGCCGCAGAATACGTCGTCGAGCACGAATCCGAACTGCCGCCGTATTTTATCTCAGCGATGGACATCAAATCGCTCGAACACGTTAAGGTTCTCGCCGCTGCCCAAAAGCACGTCGATAACGCCATCTCAAAAACCTGTAACGGAGCAACAGACGACACAGTCGAATCAGTCGATGAACTCTACCATCTCGCCAAAACGCTGGGCTGCAAAGCTGTCAGCTATTACCGCGACGGCAGCCGCGAGGGGCAGGTGCTGAACAGCATGAAGAAGGCAGAAGAGTCCAAAGCCCAAAGTCCAACGTCCAATTTCGATGCGGACGATGATATATCAAGTACCTTGGACTTTGGACCTGTGACTTTGGGCTCCAGAAGGGTTGAGCGTCCCCGCGAGCTGCAAGGATCGACATGGCGGATCCCGTTCGAGGGGCAAAATCTTTACGTTACGGTCAATCACGACGGTGAACGCATATTGGAAGTTTTCGTCGCCGGACCGGTTAGTGCAGGCGTCGGGCTGCTGGCCTCGAAGATGCTACGCGGCGGTTTCGATGCTAAAGATGTCGCACGCAGTCTCGACAAGGTCACGGCAACACACGCTGTTTGGT
>JAYVOS010000078.1:0-2430 GCA_043757775.1 Chloracidobacterium sp.
GCGGTCAATCAGGCTGGGCTTAACAACAAGATCAGCCACATCTCGACAGGCGGCGGAGCAACTCTTGAATTCCTCGCGGGTGATGTGCTGCCCGGCGTCGCAGCTTTAGATGACAAATAATATGAGAAAACCCGTTATTGCCGGAAATTGGAAGATGTATAAGCTGCTTGGAGAAGCTGTAAACACAGCTTTGGAACTAAAGCCGCTTGTCGCCAATGCTAATCATTGCGAGATCGTCATCGCTCCTGTTTACACGGCCATCAAAACCGTTGCCGACCGCCTCGAAGGTTCGAACATTCACGTCGCCGGACAAAATTGTGCCGTGCAGAACGATTTTGGTGCTCACACAGGCGAGATATCGCCATCGATGCTCAAAGACGCCGGTTGCTCTCACGTTATTATCGGCCATTCCGAACGGCGACAATTTTACGGTGATACCGACGCTTCGGTTAACCAAAAGACCAAAGCCGCACTTGCCGCAGGGCTAACGGCTATCGTCTGCGTCGGCGAATCTCTAGCCGAAAGGGAAGTCGGATCTGCCTCAATGGTCGTCAAAAACCAGTTAGCCAAAGGGCTGGACGGTTTGACAGTTGCGGATATGGAACGTATTATTATCGCTTACGAGCCTGTCTGGGCGATAGGAACGGGTAAAACCGCGACGCCCGAACAGGCTCAAGAAATGCACGCATACATCCGCCAAACCGTCGCCGCGATCAGCGGCAGCGAGATCGCAGACAAGACGCGAATTCTATACGGCGGTTCGGTAAAACCGGACAACATCGCGACTTTGATGTCGCAGGCGGACGTGGACGGTGCATTGGTCGGTGGGGCAGCTCTCGAAGCAGCAAGCTTCTCGCAGATTGTCAATTTTGATAGACAGTGAGCGGTCAAAAGTGAAAGGTTCGAGGACTAAGTTTTTTCCTGAACTATTCACTATTCACTATTCACTATTCACTGAACGACATGGTTTACATTTTATACGGAATATTTTTTCTCTCGTGCCTCACGCTTATCGCGGCTGTTCTTTTGCAGCCCGGTAAGACGGACGCCGGAGCTTTGTTTACGAGCAACGTGTCGAGTTCGGCATTTGCACCACGCGGCACCGCGACTGTCCTTTCTAAGGTAACGATCACAGCCGCCACGACGTTTATGCTGTCGGCCCTCTTGCTCGCGATGCCTGCATTAAATGGTAATGTGTCAGTCTTGAGTGCAAATCCTGACGCACCTGCCGATACAACATCGACCGCAAATTCGAACACTGCTGATGCTAACGCAAATACCGCCGCACCGGCTGACGCAAATGCAAATGTCGTGATTCCTGTTGCTCCAGCGGCAAACAAACCTGCCGCTAATGCTCCTGCAAAACCAGCAGCAAAGCCTCCGGTTAAGAAGTAGTTTGAATCTCGTAATTGATAATTTTGCTCAGGTGGCGTAATTGGTAGCCGCGCACGTTTGAGGGGCGTGTGGAGTAATCCGTGGGGGTTCGAGTCCCCCCCTGAGCACCATTTTAGAAAACCGGCTGCAAAGCCGGTTTTTCTTTTCTCCCAACGTCCCCAGAAAGACGAACACTCTTCCATGAAGAACGGATGACTTCCAACAAGGGACAAATGGACACCAACATTTGGTAAACACACACCAATATCTCACAAACTATAACCTTAGAGAGAGTTTCACCTACCTTAGACGTACGAATGGCAACCTTAGAAAGATTTTCACCTACCTTAGACGCACGAATGACAACCTTAGAGAGATTTTCACCCACCTTAGACGCACGAATGACGACCTTAGAGAGACAGAAGACGACCAACTTTTGATCGAAGCCCACCATTTAAGTGCTGATGCTTATCAAATAGCGACAGCCATTTGGCATTGCCCCTACAAAAGACACTTTACTTTCAATTTTCTACTCCTAACTTTCGACAACCATCGTCCCGGTGCCTTCGTCGGTAAAGACCTCTGCGAGAACGGCGTTGCGGGTCGTGCCGCTAATGACGTGAGCCGAGCGGACGCCGCGTGAGAGGAGTGAGATAAGATTTTCGAGCTTTGGGATCATACCTCCCGTCGCTTTGCCTGAGGCGATCATGTCTTTGGCGTCGGCGACGGTGATGCGTGAGAGCTTGGTTTGCTCATTGCCGGCGTCGAGATAGATACCGTTGACATCCGTTAGTAAGATAAGCTTTTCGGCACCGAGGTGAACGGCAATCTCTGCCGCAATGGTGTCGGCATTGATGTTAAAGATACGGCCGTCATCATCAGCACCGAGCGACGAGATTATCGGCAAATAGCCGCTGTCAAGAATGGTGGTGATCAGCGACGTGTCGATCTTCACCACATCGCCGACGTGGCCAAAATCGACTATCTTCGTCTCGCCCGTCTCCGTGTTTAGCACGTCCTTTGGCGGCCGCTTTTCAGCCGTGACTACGCCGCCGT
>JAYVOS010000079.1:0-8931 GCA_043757775.1 Chloracidobacterium sp.
CATCGGCACCGGATTTGGCGAATCTTTGTGCCGTGCAGTTAATGTAATGTCCAGCTCACGGGCACCTGTGACCGCGTCTTCGTTAAACATCTCGTAGAAATCCCCGAGCCGGAAAAACAGTATAGTTCCGGGGTAAAGTTTTTTAATATCGAGATATTGCCGAAGCATCGGCGTAGCGGTTTCCATTGGTGTAAGATCGTGTTTCACAGTTTAGCCAATTTGCCGCAACTGTTCAAAGTAAGTGTTTTCAAAGCACCGAGGCATTTGCTAGTATTATCGTTTACCGATGCGGTAAATACAGCGAAATAATTATCTAATGAGCGAACAGACGAGAGTTTTAGTTACAGGTGCGGGCGGCTTTATCGGCAGCCATCTCGTGACGTATCTGCAAGGCAAAGGCTATTGGGTTCGCGGAGTAGATATTAAATTGCCGGAGTTTGGTGAGACGACTGCGGACCAATTCGAACTGCTCGATCTCCGTCGTTGGGAAAACTGCGTGCAAGCCACTCGAAACGTCGAGCACGTTTACGCACTCGCGAGCGATATGGGCGGAATGGGCTTTATTTCGAGCCATCACGCGCAGATATTGCATAACAATTCGCTCATTAATATACATACACTCGACGCTGCTCGCGAAAATAATGTCCGGCTCTACCTTTATACAAGCTCAGCCTGCATCTACCCTGAGCATCTCCAAGAAAACACAAACGTCACGCCGCTCAAAGAATCCGACGCATATCCGGCTTATCCGCAAGACGCTTACGGCTGGGAAAAGCTTATCTCCGAACGTCTCTGCATGCATTATATGCAGGACTACGGCATCGAAACGCGCACCGTGCGGTTTCATAATATATTTGGCGAAAACGGCACTTGGGAAGGCGGCCGCGAAAAAGCTCCGGCAGCGTTATGCCGTAAGATAGCTCTCGCAAAACTAACCGGTAACCACGAGATCGAGATATGGGGCGACGGCGAACAGACACGTTCGTTTTGTTATATTGATGACTGCGTCGAGGGAATTTACAGGCTGATGCAGTCCGATCATGCCGAGCCACTGAATCTAGGACAAGATCGTATGGTCTCGATAAATCAGCTTGCCGATATCATCGCCAATGCTGCCGGGATTTCGGTTACGAAAAAACATATAGACGGGCCGCAGGGAGTTCGCGGACGTAATTCGGACAATTCAAAACTGCGTGAGGTTTTAGGTTGGGAGCCGCAGATCTCGCTCGAAGACGGCCTGGCAAAAACATATCGCTGGATCGAAAATCAGGTCGCGAAAAGTAACCAGCATTTATCCGTCAGCGGCTAATTTTTATGATCGTATTCACAAACGGCTGTTTCGACATCATCCATCCGGGCCACGTTGACCTGCTTACACGGGCAAAGGCTCTGGGTACACGTTTGATCGTTGGTATCAACAGCGACAGATCGGTCGCCGCTATCAAAGGCACAAGCCGTCCTTTGCAGGATCAGCAAGCACGCAAGGCCGTGCTGCTAGGTCTCGCGTCTGTTGACGAAGTGATAATTTACGACGAACTGACGCCCGAAGTACTGATAAAGCAGATAAAGCCGGATATACTCGTCAAGGGCGACGATTGGCAGATAGACGAGATAATCGGCTCTGACTTCGTGTTAGCAAACGGTGGACAGGTCATTTCGCTGCCGCTTGTACAAGGGTTTTCCACAACAGCAATCGCAGAAAAAATGCACTCAGCAGATAAACCTCAAAACGCGGGGGCGTCATTGATCGAAAGTTCGTTGACCGAACACAAAGTTGTTTTCGAAGCGGTTTTTGCGACAGGTCAAACTTTGATCCAAGAATGCGTCGATCTGCTCGTCAATACTTTTAAGTCTGGCAATAAAGTTATGCTTTGCGGCAACGGCGGGAGTGCCGCCGACGCACAGCATATTGCGGCGGAGTTTGTCGGGCGATACGAGACCGAGCGAAAAGCTTTGCCGGCGATCTCTCTGACGACAGATACGTCATCGCTGACGGCTTTAGCGAACGACTATGATTTCGAACGCATCTTCGCACGTCAGGTCGAGGCTCTTGCTGCGACGGGCGACTGTCTGATAGCGATCAGCACGAGCGGCAATTCGCGAAATGTTATCGCAGCCGTAATGGAAGCTCGCAAACACGGATGCAAGGTCATCGGCATGACCGGTGCCAATGGAAAAAAACTCGCGTCTCTATGCGATGCCTGTATTATGGTTCCTTCGACACGAACTGCTCGTATTCAAGAGGCACACATCACCATTGCACATATATGGTGCGAAATGATCGACGCCGCCATCGCCGCAAACGAACTCTAAATGGATATTCTCGACAGTTTTGCCAACTTAAAGATCCTCGTGATCGGTGATGTGATGCTCGACCGTTACTGGTGGGGCAGCGTCAGCCGCATATCGCCAGAGGCTCCGGTTCCGGTCGTGCGTATGGATAATATGACGCTTGCCGCGGGCGGTGCGGCAAATGTCGCGGCAAATGTCGCGGGCCTAGGAGCAATACCTATCCTTGTCGGGATAATCGGTGACGATGCTGAGGGCGATGCTTTTCCAAAGGTTTTACAGGAATGTGGAGTGTCGTCGGAGCATATTCACCGAATCTCATCTCGTCCGACAACAGTAAAAACCCGAATCATCGCTCATAGCCAACAAATGGCGAGGATAGATCAGGAAACCGAGGTCAATCTTTCAAAACAGGATGAAGATGCAGTTTGGGAAAAGATCCGTCATCTAATAGAGGAAACCCAAGCGACGATCATTTCAGATTACGCAAAGGGATTTTTGAGCGATTCGCTATTAAGGCGAGTGATCGATCTTGCGAATGAAAAGGGAAATGAGGTACTCGTCGATCCTAAGGGTAAGGATTATTCGAAATATTCGCGAGCATCGCTGCTAACGCCAAATCGTCGCGAAGCGGCTGACGCTTGCGGACTCGAAGAAAGCAGTCAGCAAATGGTTGACGTTGCTGGCAATAAACTTCTTACCGATCTCGACCTGAAAAGTGTCCTTATAACGCAGGGCGAAGACGGCATGACGTTGTTTAGCAAGACAGGCGAACCGTTTCATCTTAATACGCTCGCCCGCGAAGTCTATGATGTGACCGGAGCCGGCGATACCGTCATCGCCTCACTTGCAGTGTCTATCGGGGCGGGGGCTGATCTCAAAACTGCTGCGAATATTGCAAATACCGCTGCCGGGCTTGTGGTCGAACAGGTCGGCACGACAGCAATTTCTTTGCCTGAATTACGGAAAGCTTTAGTCGGCCAATAAGTATATGAAGATAATGACCATTTTCGGCACCAGGCCGGAGATCATCAGGCTCTGTCTAGTTCTCAAGGTGCTCGATCAGCATTGTGAGCATATAACCGTCCACACTGGACAGGATACAGGCGACAGCCTGAGCGACATCTTTATCCGCGACCTTGATATTCGCACGCCCGATATTAACCTGGGCATCACATCTAAAACATTTGGCGATCATGCCGGGCAGATACTTGCGAAAGTAGATGCGGTTCTCGAACAACATAGACCTGACCGCGTGCTTGTCTTAGGCGGCACGGGCAGTGCTTTGGCAAGTCTCGCCGCCGCTCGCAGAAACATACCCGTTTTTCTCATGGAAGCAGGAAACCGTTGTCACGATGATAGCGTCTCCGAAGAGATCGATCGAAAAACTGTCGATCACACAAGCACGGTCTTGCTGCCATATACTAATAGAAGTAAAGATAATCTCTTGCGTGAGGGAATCGGGCCAAACCGTATTTTCGTGACCGGCAACCCGATCAAAGAGGTTTTGGACACTTTCGCGGACAATATCGAGCCAAGCGAAGTCATGAATACTCTGGGCGTTAAGCCCTTTGAATATATTCTGGCAACTATTGATCGTGCCGAAAATGTCGATAACGCAGAGCGTATAAAGAATATATTCGACGGACTTACGGCAGTCGCTGCAAAATTCGGAAAAGATATTCTTGTTTTTACCCATCTACGAACAGCCGAAAAACTCGATCAGCACGGTATTAGCCCAATATCTCCGAATATACGCCTTATCAAGACGATGAATTTCTTTGATTTCGTAAAGCTCGAAAAGAATTCGCTTGTAGTCCTGACAGACAGCGGCACCGTTCAAGAAGAATGTTGCATCTTCGGCACTCCAAATATTACTCTACTGGATGCTACTGATCGTCAGGAAACGATCGAATGCGGCAGCAACATCCTGAGCGGCACCGAACCGGACGCGATCGTTAATGCTGTCGAACTTGCAATAGCCCAGCCCGCCTCGTGGACGCCACCCGCAGAATATCTCGTGCCAAATGTTTCACAAATTATCAGCCGAATATTGCTCGGATATATTAAGACCTAGATATCATTCTATGACCTCGACAAAACATAAAAATACCCAGGTCCGACCCTTTGATTTTGAATGTTATGGAGTAAATATCCGCATCGAAGGCAATGTCCAGAGCCTAGTCGATGAAGCTGCTAAGGTCGCGCGACTCGCTCTTCTTAATGACATACGGCTGATCGAAAAATCAGACCTTGACCATCTTTTCACCTTCAACCAAGATGAAAGCGGTTACCTAACACTAATAGAAAGCGGTGAGCTGGCTGCCGCTGACACTGTTCCCGAGTATTTTTTTCAATACTTTAACGGTCTAGTGAGGACCGCAGTTGCCGAACGTGCCGTCGATCGTTTATTCATACATGCGGGAGCCGTCGGCTGGAATGGTAAAGCTATTTTATTGCCCGGCACCAGTTTTGTCGGTAAATCGACGTTGGTCGCCGAGTTGGTGCGGAATGGAGCAATTTATTATTCGGACGATTACGCTATTTTCGACCTCGACGGCAAAATGCATCCATTTCCGCGAACCCTTTCAATGCGTGAGGATAACGCCAACCACACTCGTTATGAACTTTCACCTGAAGAACTTGGCGGCACAGTCGGAACCAAACCGATACCTGTAGGAGCAATCTTATTTACGCAATATATGCCTGAAGCTCCTTGGGAGCCTGTAATCTTGAGTGAGGGCTCCGGTGTTCTGGAAATGATCCCTTTTACATTTTCTTTCGTAAATCGGCCAAATTTCACCTTACCGGTCTTGAATAAAATCGTAAACCGTGCAACAATAGTTTCTAGTCAAAGAGGTTCGGCTGAAATTTTTGCTAAAACCCTACTCAATTTCGTTGACAAACATGTAAATTGAGGTAGAATAACTTTGAAATTGTTTTTTTTTGCTTTCTCAATGTTCGTACACACAAACGATAATTGAGAAATAATAGCTTTACATAAATTGTGCTTAATATCTAACGCTTGGAGGAGAAGATGAATAATCCGAATAATACGCAGAATCCGATGGCCCGACAAAATGGTCTGGTGGTTCAAGAAATGCCCGACGAGGTGCTCGTCTATGATCTGGACACCAACAAAGCTCATTGTTTGAATCAGTCGGCTGCTTTTGTTTGGAAGTCGTGTGACGGCTCCAACTCAGTTGCAGATATTGTCAAACAGTTCGAATCAAATGGCAATGGCAAGGTCACAGAAGACTTTGTATGGCTTGCAATTGACCAATTAAATGAAAATGGTCTTTTGAATGGCGACGTTGCTCCGCGATTTGCAGGACAGTCACGCCGTCAGGTTCTTAAAACCATCGGTTTGGCTTCAATGGTTGCATTACCGGTGATCGCATCTCTCGTTGCTCCTCAGAAGGCACTGGGAAGCGCATCATGCGTATGTAGCGTAAACCCTTGCCCAATGACTGGATGTGCGGGTACAACGTGTACCGCAGGTAGCTGCGTAGCACCATAAAATTCAAATTTTTTAGACTTATTAGAGTAGTAAGGATCAAGTATCTTTGCTACTCTTTTCTCTATTGTGACGAAGCTAATATCAGACGATGAGACTCTCATTACGGATCCGGACCGTTGGAGCCTGATCAGAAACAAAGCTTCCGAGGTTCGTGCATGTACAGCTTTCGATATCTTTCGTCACCATGGAATAGAACCCATTCTCATCAAAGGTATTTCCGCCGGACAGTTTTATCCAACATCAAAGTTCCGCGATTCTGTAGATATGGATCTGGCAATGACGTCGGCCGATTTTGATCTAGCAACAGTTATCGTAGCCAGTCCTGAGGCGAAGGGATTAGCGATCGACCTTCATCGCGAATTACGACATTTAGACACCCTGCCATGGTCAGATCTTTTTCTACACTCCGAACTGATCACTTTTGAAACAGGAACCGTTCGGGTTTTACGGCCTGAGGATCATCTTCGTGTCTTATGCGTTCACTGGCTAACCGACGGCGGTGCTAACAAAGATCGTCTTTGGGATATTTATTATTTGATCGCAAACCGTCGTCCAGATTTTGATTGGGATCGGTTTTTGAATACGGTTGATACAAAAAGGCGCCGCTGGCTGATATGTACCATTGGCATTGCCCAAAGATTTTTAGATCTGGATCTAACCGATACGCCGGTCGCTGAAGCCAAAAACGACCTTCCTCTTTGGATGATAAAGACGGTTGAAAAAGAGTGGTTGGACGATACTCCTCTGCGCGGGCTTTATGCGTCGATGGACGACCGAACAATGTTTTGGAAACAGGTAAAAAAACGATTGCCGCCAAATCCGATAGCTGCGACAGTGTTGGTAAACGGGAGCTTTGACGCCAAAACCCGTGTTTTTTATCAGATCGGCACGGCAATGGATCGTATCGGCCCGTCGATCAGTAATATTGCAAAAGGCCTATACAATTATTACAAATGACCAGATCCGATTGCATTGTCCTCGCTATCGAATCCGCCATTGCCGGCGGGAGCATCTCGTTACAAAAAAATGGTGTTGAAATCGCCAACTGGCTCGGCTCATCCACTGTTTCTAAGGCTGAAGACCTACTCGTAAATATAGATGAGATGCTGACATCGCATGGTATTTCTCGATACGACATTTCATTGATAGCCGCATCTGCCGGACCGGGAAGTTTTACAGGGATAAGGATCGGACTCGCAACCGCCCTCGGTTTTAAGGCGGGACTCGGCATTAAAATGTCGAGCGAGTCAGCATTAAAAGCCATCGCCGCCGAATGTAATTTGTCGGGCAGTATAATAGTTGCGGTGCCGGTCGGGCGTAATTCCGTCTGCGTTCAAAGATTTAATATTGATGCAACCGGATGCAATGCATTGGATAAACCCCTCACATTAACAGACGACGATTTTGCAGAGCTTGTGTACAAGGAAAGTGTTACCAACATCATCCTTCATTCCGCATTATTCGAACGATTTCCGTCGTCTCCAAATATCACTAATTTCGGAGCAAATATTGCGTATGCGATCGGTCAGCTTTGCATTAAAACTCCCGGAGTAACGGTCGAGCCTCTATTTATCAGCAAAAGTTTTTAGATGCCTCAAAATTCCACAGAAAATCAGGAAGAATATCCTCGGATCCGCACAGTTGAGGCAAAGCACATCGCCGATCTGATACGGATCGCGGATGAGACCCGTTTGAGCGCCTGGTCCGCTCAAAACTATCTCGACGAACTACAGGTCGCCGAGTCAATAATGTTTAGGCTTGAGTCTGAAACAAATGAGACAGTCGGCTTCCTCGTCGGACGTATAGTTCAGGGCGGGGTTGTTGAAACTGAAATGGATGCTGAGATCTATAACATTGCGGTCATCGAGAGCGAACAACAGACGGGGCTTGGGCAGCATTTATTTGACGCATTCATAGCTAAATGTCGAGAGATAAGCGTTTCTAACATTTGGCTCGAAGTTCGTGCGTCAAATAGTAAGGCTATAAGTTTTTACGAACGTAACGAATTTGAGCATGTTCAGAGCCGCAATAATTTCTACGAAAACCCGCGCGAGCATGCACTTTTGATGAAACTTATATTGAAATAACAAATGGCTTGATTATTTATTTCGTAAGGTCTAATATGAAATTTAGGGACGGTTACGAAAATGTTAATTGTCGCCGCCGAGCCCTAATAAAATTGACAAGTGAGGACAAAAAGCTATGGACATGTCAACAGCTGACCCGGTGAGAGACGCACTGCTAAAAAGCAATACGGACTTTCGAAACTTGGTACACCAGCACGAGGACTTTGAAAAACGTTTGAGCGAATTAGCTCACCTTACCTATCCTAACGACGACGAAGTATTGGAGGAGATCACTCTTAAGAAAAAGAAATTAGCAATAAAAGACGAGATATATACGATGATGCAGCAGCAGGCTCTTTCGCATTAGAAACAGTTTAGCTGCTCTAATTATTTTAAATTGGCGGTCGCGGAACTTTTGTCCGGGCCGTCTTTTTTTGCAGAACATCCGCTCAAGCTGAATGCATAAGCCGCTTGGTTGGTCATAATATACATCATTCCGTCTATTACAACAGGAGTATAAACAACAGATTCGTCATCGCCGAGCGAGATCTGGCCGGCAACTTTACCGGTCGCGAGGTCAACGATCACAGCCCCGTGTTCGTCAACGCTTGAGATGATCACAAAGTGATCGGTAAAGGTCGCGATCTGCGACATTCGTCCTGACAAACGTCGTTTCCAGGCCACGCCGCCATTACGCGTCGATAATGAATATGCAAAGTTATCGTGCGACATCACAAGAATGTGTCCATCAGCAGGAAATATCGCGGAGATCTCGCCGCCGCTGCGAAATTTCCAATAAGGCTTTTCCGTCGCACCGCCAAACAGCATGGCATTGCCGCGTTCATCGCCGACCACCACATCGCCGCTGGCAGATTGGCCGATCGCCGTCACGCCGAGCGGCACTTTTCGCATCGAATCTATTTCACCTGTGGCGAGTGATACGACAAATACCTGTTTCCTCGTCGAAGCCGCGATCAGTTTCTCCGCACCTAACGCAGGCCTCGCGGCAAAGCCCTCGGCGATCTCGCGTTTCCATCTGACAGTACCGTTTTTCGC